>JBATID010000182.1:0-3058 GCA_049667545.1 Woeseiaceae bacterium | reverse complement strand
GTCATCAACCAGCTGCGCGACCTGGGGCGCGTGATGCGCGATGACTACACGCGCAGCCAGTCACAGTCCAAGGAAGACCCGGATGTCGCTGAAGGAGCGCCGCAGTTTTTCTACAACAACGATTCATGGATTTTCCCGACGACGGAATCGGTCTATCGGGAAGGTCTGGAGTCGTTTACCGCGTATCGCGAGCGCCTGATGGCCGGCGATCCGGATACGCAGTTCTATGCCAGAACCGACAACCTGCGCGAGTGGTTGTCGCAAGTGGAGAAGCGGCTCGGCAGTCTGACGCGCCGCCTCGGCAACAGCGTCGCTGCGAGCCGCATCAACGATGATCTGGGCGGCGACGCCGCAGCCGAAGCGGCCGGCCCGCAACCGGACACGTTTAACGTGCGCACGTCGTGGTTCCAGACCGACAATATCTTCTTCGAAGCGCGTGGCACGGCCTGGGCGCTCGTGCATTTTTTCCGCGCCGCCGAGTTTGATTTCGCGCTCGTACTGGCCGACAAGAACGCGGAAGTGAGCGTTCGCCAGATCATCCGGGAGCTGGAGGCGAGTCTTGATCCGCTAAGGTCGCCGATGATTCTCAACGGTGGCGGTTACGGGCTGTTCGCCAACCATTCACTGGTGATGGCGAATTACCTGGCGCGCGCCAACGCGGCGGTGATCAACCTGCGCGAGTTACTGGATCAGGGCTGAACGGCCGGTCGTTTGTCGGAGAACAACGAACCGGCAATTAATGCGGTCGCTGCCATCGACCAGACGATGATGGCCCCGGTCGGCAAATCCAGCATCACCGACAGTGTAATGCCGATGAGATACGACAGCGCGCCAATCGCGTACCCGGTGAACAGCCGATTGCCCCGCCGAATCCCGGTCGTGGCGAGAGCCGGGATGATGAGGCTCGCAAACACCAGGTAAATGCCGACGATTTGTACCGACGCGGTCACAACAATGGCGAAAGCAACATAGAAAGCCAGGCCGCTCATCCAACGGTGTAACAAGAACCAGCCGATCAGAACCAGTGCGTACAGCGCGGCGATCGGCAGCAGAGAAGTCCACGTTTGCCAGAGAATTTGCCCGACCAGGAGCTCTTTCAGGTGCTCGCTGCCATGCGGATTGCCGGCGAGCAGCAAAATACCGCCCGTTGCGGCGAGAATGAAAACAATACCGATCAGTGGCTCCTGAATTGTCGGCCAGCGTTTTTCAGTCCAGTGCAGTCCCACGGCCACCAGCAGCGCTGCACTGACCGCCGCGACTTCGACCTGTAATCCTTCCGGGTCCCAGTCCATTGCGTGCGCCGCGATGACGCCGAGTCCCGCAACCTGGGCAATGGCCAGGTCAATGAAGATGATGCCGCGCTTCAGTACCTCCTGACCCAGCGGCACATGGGTACTGAGAACGATCAGACCCGCAACCAGGGCGGGGCCAACAATGCTCCAGTCAACGAAATCACTCACCAGCGTGCGCCTCGAGCAGCCGGTCGATGATGTCATCAAACATCGAGAAGAGGTCCTGCGCACCGTCAGTGCCACCGACTGTCAAGGGCAACACAATCGCCCGGATACCCGCGCGCTCGGACAACCAGTTGGAGGCGCGCCCGTCCTGGTAGGGCGCGCGCACAATAAAGTCGGCGCCGCCGCTGCCGAACTGGGCTATCAATTTACCAAGGTGCGTCGCTGTCGGCGGCACCCCGGGCACTGCCTCGAGGTTCGCAACCTCCTCGATGCCGAGCCACTGTTCAAGGTAGACCCATGATGTGTGATGCGTAATCGCACGAGCGCCTCGCAACGGTTGCGCTCGCGCCTCCCAGACCTTGATTGCAGCACTCCATCGACTTAGAAAGTCATTGAGGTTTGCTTCGTATCTAACTGAATTTACTTGATCTAGAGCCATCATTTTTTTGCCCAACGCACTGGCAACGGTCGTAATATTATGGGGATTGGTCTGGATGTGCGGGTTACCCTCCGGATGAATATCTCCCTGCGACCGATCCACGCTGTCGCTTTGGCCGGTGCGCAGCACGTAACGGCTGGCCTCGAAGTAACCCTCCTTGCCTGGCATGACCTTGCGGTTATTCGCTTTTTGCAGCAGTGCGGGTAGCCAGCCAATTTCCAGGCCAGCGCCGCTGCAGGCAACGAGATCCGCACGGCGCACGTGCGCGATCAGGCTGGGACGGGCCTGGATATAGTGAGGGTCCTGCAGTGCGGTCGTGGCGCTATACGTCGTGACGAACTCGCCGCCAATTTCCTCGGCCAGCGCTGCCCATTCCGGTTCACACGCGAAAATTCGCAGGTCTGCCAACGCCGCTGCTGGCACAAAAGAGAACAGCAGCAGGCCAAACACTCTGAGCATGTTGATGGCCGGCATTAGAACGCATGCGCGCCATGCGCGCCTATGCTGTGGATGTACTGAATGCCCCATTGATTCGCATCCCGGGGGCCGGACTCGTCGCGCATGAACTGCAGGCGCAACCGGCTGAACTCACTGTTCGACCAATCGGTCATCAAGCTGTAGCGCCGCGGGTCATCGCTGCGCAGCGCCAATGGCGTACCGTCAAACAGGGCACCTGGCGAATCACCGGACAGCCCGTCAACGCGCGCTCCGAACCGCCAGCGCGGCACTGGTTGATAGACGGCCTGCGCGTACCAACCCTCCTGGTCCGTGTCGTATGCCAGCACAGAATCGCCCGGCAATTCGAAAATACCGTTGTCGTTGCGCCGGAACAGCTCGGTCTGGAAAACGAGATTCCGCTGTTTCCAGTTGCCGTTGGGTGCCCACTTCCAGACGAAATGCGCGCTCGTTAATGTCGAGTCGCCGCTAAACAGCAGTGGCTCGCCCTCATCCCCTGATGCTCGCTCAAGCGCTTCGGCGTCGAGGTAGGAAACGCCGGCAAGCCAGCTGCTGTCAGTGCCGATATCGCCGCCAATATTTGCAAACAGGCTGTAACTGCCGAAGCCCGAATTGGCGCTGCCACCGGCCGGATAGCTGCCGCCTTCGAACACCTCCGCACCCACTTCGAGGAACAGCAGCGTCGGCGCGAGCCAGCGAACCTGCA
>JBATID010000181.1:0-11097 GCA_049667545.1 Woeseiaceae bacterium | reverse complement strand
ATGCCGGGAAAGGCCGGGAATGTGATCATTGCAGGCCATCGCGATACGCATTTTCGCTTCTTGAGCGACGTCGAACCTGGCGAGCTGCTTGGCCTTGAAACCGGCGAGGGACAAAGACACGTTTATGAAGTCATCGGTGCCGATGTCGTCGATGCGCGCAAGGGCAGCCTGATACTCGATACGGAGTCGGCGATGCTGACGCTCGTGACCTGTTATCCGTTCGAGGCGCGCGACCCGGGCGGCCCAATGCGCTACGTCGTCACGGCGAAGATGCTGTTCTGAGTACCTGCAGGCGCAGCAGTGCCGCGGCGCTGATCGCATCGGTGATCTCGCCGTCGAGGACCATCTGCACGGCCGTCTGCAGCGGCACCTTCCTGATCTCGAGGTCTTCGGTCTCCTCGGTATCTGGCGTCCCCATCGACAGGCGCGTGGCAACGTAGACGAAACCGACTTCGTCCGTGATCGAGTTGCTCGTATGCAGCCGCATCACTTCCTGCCAGTCCAGCGCGCTAAGGCCAGTCTCTTCCTGAAGCTCACGCTGCGCGGCAGCGAGCGGTTCCTCATCGAGCGGCGCGCCACCCATCGGCAGTTCCCAGGAGTATTCGTCGAGCGTATAGCGCTGCTGGCCGACCAGCCACGTGTTGTCGTGCTCGTCGAGCGCGATGATCGCAACGGCGCGGTTCTTGAAATGAATGTGACCGTACTGGTTTTCGCCACCACCGGGATTGATCACGTGATCTTCGCGCACCTGCATCCAGTCGTTGTCGTAGATGACACGCGATGAGAGTTGTTTCCAGCTCATGCGCCTTCCTTTGCAAGCTCGGTTTCGACGAACACATTGAAACGCTGCGTGTCGGCGTCGATCAATATCTCTGTCTTGTGTTTCATTCCCAATCCCTGTATTCGTCCACTCCAATAGTAGCTCAAAGATCTCGAATGGAACCACGCACTGCCAGACTGACGCAGGGACCCGTAGGCCGGCACCTCATCGACATGACATTGCCGATGTTGCTCGGCATCACGACGATGATGGCGCAGTCCTTCATCGATACCTGGTTTCTCGGCCGGGTCGGCGATCGTGCGCTGGCGGCGTACAGTTTCGGCTTTCCCATCCTGATGATCGTCACCAGCGTAGCGATCGGCCTGGGTGCCGGCACGTCGTCCGTGGTCGCCCGTGCCATCGGCTCAGACAATGATCGCCGGGCCCGGCGGCTGGTTACGGACAGCATCATCCTGTCGTTCCTCATCACGGCATCGGTGTCGGTCGCCGGCATCCTGACCATCGAGCCGCTGTTTCGCCTGTTGGGCGCGCCCGCCGACATGATTCCGATGATTCGATCTTTCATGATCATCCTTTACTGCGGCGTGCCGTTCGTCGTTGTTGGCATGGTGGGCATGAGCAGCATGCGTGCGACGGGCGATACCCGTTTGCCCGGCAAGCTGATGATCGCCGGCGCCATTCTGAACGTCATCCTGGACCCGATCTTCATTTTCGGCCTCGGTCCGATTCCGGCAATGGGGCTCAATGGCGCTGCCACGGCGGGCCTGCTGGCAAGGGGCGCGATATTCGTCAGCACGCTGTACCTGCTGCTTTACAGGCTGGACATGGTGACGTTCAACAAGCCTCACTTTCACGAGCTGAAACGCTCATGGGCCGACATCCTGCATGTCGGGCTGCCGGCCGCTGGCACGAACGCGATCGTGCCGGTCGGCCTTGCGGTAATCACGGCAATGATAGCGCGCTATGGTCCGGAGGCCGTTGCCGGATTCGGTGTCGCAAGCCGCATCGAATCACTGGTGCTCGTTATCTACTACGCGATGTCTTCAGTTATCGGTCCGTTCGTCGGGCAAAACCTGACGGCTGGCAAAGACGCAAGAATTCAGGACGCGCTGCGGCTATGTGCACGATTCTGCCTGGCAAGTGGTTTAGTCATCGCCGTCGTGCTTCTGCTGTTGTCGGGTTTTCTGCCCACACTTTTCAGCAGCAGCGAGGACGTCATTCGCGTGACGCGCCTGTTCCTGTGGATCGCCCCGATCAGCTACGGCGCGTACGGCATCGTCATGGTGGTGAATGCCGCATTCAATGGCCTTGGTAACCCGCTACCGGGCGTGGTTATCAGCGTAACCCGCATTCTCGTGCTGTATGTGCCGCTGGCAATGCTGGGCATGCGGCTCTACGGCATTACCGGCATATTCGCGGCCTACGCGGTCGCCAACCTGCTTTCCGGACTACTCGGTTACGCCTGGGCACGGCGCAGCGCGCATCGGCTGTGCGAACGCGTCGCAGGTCACGCGACCAGCGGCAATACCGAGCGGCGATAACCGATGTGCATACCGATGCCGCGACTTGCCATGAATATCGTGAACGCGAGCCACAAGCCGTGGTTGCCCAGCGGCTGCAGCAGGTACCAGGCCGGCAGGAAAATAACGAACGTTGAGACCAGCATGATGTTGCGCATCGCCTTTGCCCGCGTCGCGCCGACGAAAACGCCGTCGTAGAGAAAGCACCAGACAGATACCAGGGGCGATAGCACCATCCATGGCAGGTATTTGGCGGCTGCAGCCCGAACGTCGGGCAGGTCGGTCAGGATGCCAATGACCAATGGTCCTGCCATGAAATAGGCGAGCGAAAAGCCAGTGGCAAAGATCAGTGACCACTTCAGCGTGAGCCGCACCGACTCCTCGAGGACGTCGCGCCGTTTCTGACCGACGGCCTTGCCGACCAGGGCCTCCGCGGCATGCGCCACCCCGTCCAGCCCGAAGGACGTCAGGTGCTGAAAGTTCATCAACACGGCGTTGGCCGCCAGCACCAGCGGACCCAGGCGCGCACCCTGTGCGGTAACGAATCCCAGTGCGAACACCAGGGCGATCGTGCGAATGAACAGGTTTGCGTTGACCGAGAAGAACGCTGTGTACTCGGAGACATTGATCAATCGTGGCACCGGCCAGTGACCGGCCCGTCGTTTGAGTTCGCGAATAACGAACACGAGTCCAACTGAGAGGCCTGCATACTCGGCAATCACCGATGCGAGCGCCACACCGTCGACCCTCATACCCAGAACGATGACGAACAACAGGTCGAGCACGATATTGGTAAGGTTGATCGTCAGGAAGATCATGAGCGGGACGCGCGCGTTCGACAGACCGATAAACCACCCGATCAAGGCGTAGTTGACGAGCGTCCCCGGCGCACTCCAGACGCGTATCGAGAAGTATTCGAGAGCGTAAATTTGTGTCGCCGCGTCAGGGCCAAGCAGGTACATCGCAAGGCGGCCAATCGGTACCTGCAGGATAATCAACAGGCACGCAATCAACAATGCAACGATGGCAGCCTGGCCAAGCGCCACGCGCAGGCCGTCGTTGTCATCGGCACCAAAGCTCTGCGCGGCAATGCCCGTCGTGCCCATCCGCAGAAAATTGACCCCGGTGTACAGGAAGCTGAAGATCATCGCGCCGATGGCGACCGCGCCCAGGTAGACCGGGCTGTCGAGGTGGCCCGTCACGCCCGTATCGACCATGCCAAGCAGGGGCACCGACACGTTCGACAGGATCATTGGCGCGGCGATGCGCCAGACGTCTCGGTTTTGCGGCAGACGCGTGTCCGTCAAGCGACGTTCATCCGAACGCGTTGACGCCTGTCAGTTCCTTGCCGACCACGAGCTGATGAATGGTTTCGGTGCCTTCGTACGTGATGACGCTCTCGAGGTTTAGCATGTGACGTATTGGTACGTACTCCGCACTGATGCCTGCACCGCCAAGAATGTCACGTGCATCGCGTGCGATATCGAGGGCCGCGCGACAGTTGTTCCACTTGGCAAGGGATACCTGCGATGGCGTCATCTCACCTTTGTCTTTCAGACGACCGAGCCGCAGCGACAGCAATTGAGCTGTCGTGATACGACGCGCCATGTCAGCGAGCCGAATCTGCATCGCCTGCGTGTGCGAAACCGGACGGTTGAACAAAATGCGGTCCTGGCTGTAGCGCAACGCTTCGTCGAGACACGCCTGCGCGGCGCCAATAACGCCCCACGTAATGCCGTAACGTGCTTGCGTCAGGCAGCTTAGAGGCCCTTTGAGTCCGGTGGCGCCGGGCAACACGTTCGCCTGGGGTACGCGAACATTGTTGAGGAACAGCGCTCCGGTTATGGAGGCCCGCAGCGAAAACTTGTTCTCGATTTCCTGCGATTCAAAACCCGGCGTGTCCTTCTCGACAATAAAGCCCTTGATGCCCTCTTCGGTCATGGCCCAGACAACAGCCGCGTCCGCAATCGTGGCGTTCGTGATCCACATCTTGGAGCCATTAAGAATCCAGTCGCTGCCATCACGTTTGGCATGCGTTTTCATGTTGGACGGATCGGAGCCACCTTGCGGTTCGGTCAGACCGAAGCAGCCGATGGCTTCACCGCGCGCCATGGCCGGCAACCAGCGCTGCTTCTGCTCCTCGGAACCGAAGGCGTGGATCGGAAACATGACGAGACTGCTTTGTACCGACACGAAACTGCGCAGGCCGCTGTCGCCGCGCTCGAGTTCCTGGCAAATCAATCCGTAGCTGACGCTGTTGAGGCCGGCGCAGTCATAGCCGTCGATGGAGCTGCCAAACAGACCAAGCTCCGCAACCGCGCCTACCAGCTCGCCTGGGAACGTATGCTGCTCGAACGCCTCACGCATAAGCGGGATGACACGATCGTCGACGAAGCGACCTACCGTGTCTTTCACCATGACTTCGTCCTCGGATAGCTCGGAGCGAATGTCAAACAAATCGAGTGGGTCCAGCTGCTGCGCGCTCACAATGTTGGTCCTGATGAGTTGTGGAAAGCTGATTTTAGACTAGTTGTCGAGTGACTAATACGGGATACCTAAACGCCGGTAGATCAGCGATAACAGCCACGCCGGGCCGATCATCATCAGCTGCAGGTCCTGCAGAACCGCGCGCAGCCCGCCCGCCTTGCGCCGACCGAGCAGCAGACCGACGATACCTGCGATCAGCAGGCCTGTAGCCACACCCAGGGCCGGATACCGGGACTCGGTCAGCCACAGTTGCAGCGACGCAATACCCAGGAGAAACGGCAGCATGCCAATCGCGAGCGATAAGGAGATGATGAAGTAGTAGATTGCTGTAGCCATCAGAAACGCGCTGCCCCAGTTCAGAAATGGCGAGATCTGGCGGAACTCCTCGGGGATGGGCAGGTACCAGAGCAGCCCGACGGTCCCGACAACGACCATCGGCACGGCAGCCCAGTAAACCAGCGGGTTGCTGACATTGCTGTGGTTTTCTGCGTAGCGTTCCAGCCAGTTGTCGGTGTCGGTCATCGGGCTCTCGGCGCGGCCAGAGGCCATTCTACACGGCCCGGGCGTCCTGTGACGCGCCGCACACTTGGCGCTGTTCGGGCCCGAATTCTGAACATAATCGAGTGAATTAAGTCTGTGTTCAGGTACGAAACGTTTACAATGCGATCCGCAATACTGCAAGCATAAGGATACCAACATGAATAACACTTCCCGGACGATCACCCTGACACTGGCCGTTTTCGCGGTCTTCGTCAGCGGCTGCGAGACCCTGGATCCCTACACGCGCGAGGCGGAGACCAGCAAGGCGACCAAGGGCGCCCTGATTGGCGCTGCCGCAGGCGCCGTGGTGGGTCTGATATCCGGCGACGATGCCGTCGAGCGCAGGCAGCGGGCACTGATTGGTGCCGGCGTTGGCGCGCTGACCGGCGGCGCAATCGGCGTTTACATGGACAAACAGGAAGCCCAGCTGCGAGCCGAGCTCGAAGGCACTGGCGTCAGCGTGTCGCGCATCGGTGACAATATTACGCTGAACATGCCCGGCAACATTACGTTTGCCACGGACAGTTCTGACCTGAGTCCGGCGTTTTTCGACGTGCTGAACTCAGTGGGCAAGGTATTGGGCGAGTACGACAAGACGGTCGTCGAAGTTGCCGGCCATACCGACAACACGGGCACCGATTCCTATAACCAGAGCTTGTCGGAGCGCCGCGCCGCATCAGTAGCCACTTACCTGCAAGGGCGGAACGTGATGGCGCAACGTCTCATTACAGTCGGCATGGGTGAGGCGCGTCCGGTAGCGGATAACTCGACGGCTGATGGTCGCCAGGCAAACCGACGCGTTGAAATTACGATGGTGCCGGTTACCGCCGGATAGTCGGTCGGCACGAAGCAAGCAGCGGCGGCCAGGGAACGGCTGCCGCAGTTTTTCGCTATCGGACATTGCTTGAACCCCGCACTGGACAAACGTGACACGGGTACGTGGGTCGAGGTCCGCGGGTTCGTCAATCGCCTGTTGTCGGATGACGACGATGGCTCGCGGCACCAGCGATTCATACTGGATATAGGCGCCCGCCGGACGCTGCTGGTAGCTCACAATATTGACCTTGCCGAACGTGTTCCCCTCGGTATGGGCGACCGGGTACACGTTCGTGGCATGTACGAATGGAACGATTTGGGCGGCCTGATGCACTGGACACATCATGATCCGCTAGGTGTTGAAGCCGGTGGCTACGTGCGCTACCGCAATAACCTTTACCGTTAAATGACGGACCGGTGCTATTGTCACCGCATGCCCGTACATGCTGGAGCAGAACTATGACAGTTAAATACTTACGGCCAACGATTTACAGAATTGGTGTGCTTTTATTGACGACGGTACTGCTGTCGGCTTGCTCAGGAATGCGGCCGGGTTATGAAACGCCGAGCGTCAGCGTGCAGTCTTTCCGCACGGTGCCATCGGGGACGGGAACGGGGTTGCCGTCATTCGCAATTGGCCTGCAGGTCACCAACCCGAATCTCGAGCCGCTCGAACTCGCCGGCATTTCTTACACGGTCAGTCTCGACGGCCAGCAGGTCATCAAGGGTGTTGGTAATGATCTGCCGGTCATCGCCGGCTACGGCGAAGGCACGTTTACCGTGACTGCCGCATTCAATGTAATGGCGGGCATTCAACTGGTGCGCTCGCTCATGAGCAAGACCAACGAGACCTTTGATTACGCGTTCGAAGCGAAGCTTGATCCGGGTTCTTACAAGCGCAAGATTCGCGTTACGGACAGCGGCAAGATCTCACTGGCCGGAACAAAATAACGCTTCTATAAAGGCCGATAAGCGACGCGATCGCCTGCGAACGTCCCTATCCAGAGCTCGCTGCCTGCAGGCAGCGCCATCGTGATATTGCTGAAGCGCTCATTGGCCGGGCCGCGAGCGATATCCTCGCCTTGCATCGTTTTCGGATCGATTGCCCGGACGATAAAAGGCCGCGGGCAACTCGCAAACGCTGCAAGATCGAATTCGTCCGGTCCGCTCACGTCGCCGCAGACAGAATAGTCGACAACAAGGCCCGCCGTAATTAACCTGCCGTCGTTTGACCAATGCAAATTATCCGGCACCAGGGCCATCGGCTCCGAGCTGCGTAGCCGGCGTGCGGGGTTACTGTTCGAATAAACGTTGAACGTGAAGGCGCCGGACGAGACAACATAGATCTCTTCACCGTCGGGCGAGACCTCGATGCCGTTGCCGTACGGCAGTTCAGTGCCGGCTATCTTTGTGAAACCGCCCTCGCCCGGTGACCATTCGTAAACGGCGCCGGTTAACTGGCCGGTCATCGCATCGCTGATGGTCTTTCCCGTGTGCAACGGAATGGTGACTACCAGTGAACCGTCACCGAAAGAGGCAACACTGTTGGCCTCCATGCCGTCCGGTGTCATGACGCATCCGATCCAGGTCAACTCCGGGGTTGAGCCACTCGCATCCACGTCGAAGACTTCGATGGCCTCGCGTCCGCCGTGGCTCACAACGTAAAGGGTGGAATGTCCGCCCTCGCCGGGACGCAGGTTCAGCCCGTGACTAACAAAGCTGTTGGGGTCCGGCGAGCCCGGGCAAGCGCCGTACGTTGCCATGTCCTGCCGGGCGAGAGGCGCATCCGAAGGATACAGCTCGCTCCAGGTTTTTTGCTCGGAGTCGATGAGATAGATTGCCGCGGTCGGCGCCATGCCGCTGGCAATGATCCACCGGGTGTCCGGGACAAGGACCAGGTCCTCGGCGTTTTGCAGTCCGCAAACAAACCCGTACTCGCCGCTGGGCTGGCAATCTTCATCTGCGGCATGGATGGCAGCTGACGAAAACGTCGCCACAACTATCAGCAGTGAAACAAAGATGCCCCTGGGGACCCTATTGATAATCGTCATTTGCATGTCGCTCCCTGTTTCAGATACGGAATTGTTCAGGGCGATAAGTGGTGGAGCCGAGGAGGATCGAACTCCCGACCTCCGCATTGCGAACGCGGCGCTCTCCCAGCTGAGCTACGGCCCCGATCCGTCAATTTTAACGGTACGTACACTGGGCGGTCATCCGTAATTACCGCTGGATTGACGGCCTGCAAATAAGTCGATGCCCGGCACCGTTTACCCTATCATAAAGTGAAACTACACGAGGAATGAACAGGCATGAAAGCAATCTGGAACAACGCCGTGATCGCCGAATCGGATGACACCGTAATCGTTGAGGGTAACCACTACTTTCCGATGAGTGCTGTTAGCGACAGCTACCTAAAGCCGAGCAGTACGACCACGGGTTGCCCATGGAAAGGCACAGCCAATTATTATTCGATCGTTGTCGACGGCGCCGAGAATACCGACGCCGCCTGGTATTACGCCAGCCCTAAAAAGGCGGCCGAGGAAATTACCGGACGCGTGGCATTCTGGCGCGGGGTTGACGTCATCGATTAGCCCGTGTTGTCCGGAAATCTGCCGTCCCGCATAATGAAGTTAGTGGCCGACATCCGACACCACAAAGAAATAAGGAGATACATGATGAGTAAAATAAAAAGCTTGTCTTCCGTGTTGTTGCTGCTGTTGCTGACCGGCAGTGCCATGGCCGGCGATAAGGAAGATATAAAAGCTGCGAATAGCAAAACCTTGGTCGCTTTCAACAGTCAGGACTACGCGGCTTACTTTGCAGGGTTCGTCGAGGACCATACCGACTTCCCATACGTTGTTTCGCCGTTACGACACGATGCTGCGATGTGGAAAGCGTTTGTCGAGGGCACGTCGAATCTCGAGTACGTCAATTACCATCAACAGGATGAGCAGATTCAGGTCTATAACGGTAATGCGGCAGTTCTGACAGCGTATTACACGTTTACATCAAAGCCGAAAGAGGGGCCTGCGGAATATCAGACTGGCAGGGCGAGCGTTATGTATGTCAAGGTTAAAGGCCAGTGGTTGGTGGCGCACATGCATTTTTCGGAGATGTTCTGAGAAAGAAGGAGCCATCCGTTCCCGGATGGCTCCTGCGTCTTTTCGGTGGCCTGTGCGCGCAGGTCGTCGATTGATTATCTTGGGTCTGGGCTCGAGATCAATACCTGGATGCCGGCCGCTGCGTGGCAACCCTGGCAGCCCGTCGCAATCCGTCGTGCCGCCGCACGAGCGGTGGCCAGGTCCGAAGCGTCGGCCACTTCTCCCGCCGCGCTGCGCATCTGATCCAGATAGGTCTCCCAGTCATACAGCGGGCCACTAACGCCCTCGTGGCGCGACAACCAGTACGCCGGCGTCTGCGCAGCCTCCAGGTTTCCAAATGACAGCGCCGTGTTGATCTTGCCAAGCTGTTCCGCGTGAACATGCATGTGCTCGATAAAGGCATCGGTGCCCATGTCAGCCGGTTCGACGACCGGCATTAGTTCCGCAGTCGATGCTGCCGCGTCATCTTGTGTTGCTGCGGCCTGCTCTTTCTCGGCGCAGCCTGTGATTACAACCGTAAGTCCGATGAGCAAAAGCGTGCGAATTTTCATAGGTCCTCCAAAGCCGTCTGATGCTGGAAAAAAGCCGAAAACATTTCCTGAACTGTATCAAAAAAGGCCGCTCAATGAGCGGCCCTTCGTCAACTACTTACTCGTCTGGCGCTATATGGCCATCGCGTTTCTGAGCTTCTTGATCGCGTTAACCTCAAGCTGGCGAACCCGCTCCGCCGAAATGCCATATTCGCTGGCCAGGTCGTGCAACGTCATTTTGGTTTCCGCCAGCCAGCGCGCTTCGAGAATGTGGCGGCTGCGGTCGTCGAGGATCTTCAGCGCAGCGTGCATCCGCTCGGAGGCATCGTCGTGAAAGTCTGTCTTCTCAACCAGCATCGCCGGATCAGCCTCGGGGCTCGGCAGATAAGCAGCAGGGGTGAAGTTATGATCGTCGTCCATGTCCGGGGTGGGGTCGAAAATAGCGTCGCGCGAGTGCAGGCGCTTCTCCATTTCCGTCACTTCTTTCGCACTGACGCCGAGGTCTTTCGCTACCGCTGCGGTCTCATCGGCTGATAACCACGCAAGGCTCTTCTTTGCTTTACGCAGGTTAAAAAACAGTTTTCGTTGTGCCTTGGTTGTCGCCACTTTCACGATGCGCCAGTTCTTCAGCACATATTCGTGAATCTCAGCGCGTATCCAGTGCACGGCAAACGAAACCAGGCGCACGTCATAACTGGGGTCGAAGCGTTTGACGGCTTTCATGAGACCCACATTGCCCTCTTGAATCAGGTCGTTCAGCGGCAAGCCATAACCGGTGTAGCCTTTTGCAATGTGCACGACGAAACGCAGATGCGCCATGACGAGATCACGTGCTGCGTCGAGGTCACCTTGTTCGCGTAAACGCGTTGCCATTGCCTGCTCGTCGCTCTTGCTGAGTACAGGGATTGCACCCACGGCCTGTATGTAGGCATCAAGGCTGCCTACTGGTCCTGCCAGGGCCAGGTCGTGATTAAATTTGGCGATCGCGGTTGTCATCTATTGCCTCCGTTCCGGCGCGTGATTTTAGCACTCAGGCATTTAGAGTGCTAATACCTGGGTGAGTTCCCGGACGATATCAACAGAATAAATAATAAAAACAATGGATTAAGCCTCCGGCTTGATTAGTATTATGTTTAATAGAGCCCCGCCGGACCGGCTGCGGGCGGGTCGCCGCGAGGCCCGGGCGCTAGCGTGGCTCGATGCGCCGCATATGCCGGGCGGCCGTCAGCCACGAACCGAGCCAGCCAAGGGTCACGCCAACAGCGACGATTGCCGCACCTGCTTCCACGCTCAGTGACGAAATCGCCAGGTTGCTCTGGTAC
>JBATID010000180.1:0-3483 GCA_049667545.1 Woeseiaceae bacterium | reverse complement strand
AGGTGTCGGTTGTGCCGCATACGCAAACACAAGACTGCGAATTTACGACCGCTGAATCGCGGGTCCGGTTTCCTCAAACGATCACTGAGCGGCCGCCGCCCCTGTTCGTCGGCAGTGACATTTATCGGAACGCCGCGTTTGGTCGCAATCACCCCCTGAATATTGTTCGTCACGCGGCAGTCGTCGATCTGCTGGCAATTCTCGGTTGGCTGAACGACGAGAACTTTCGCGAGAGTGAACCAGCGAGCGTCGAGCAGCTGCTTGAATTCCATGATCGCGCTTACCTGCGTGCCCTTCAATACGCAAACGCCACAGGATTCGTTGAGCCGCAGATTCGTGAGCGATATCAGATAGGTACCTTTGAAAACCCATTGTTCGAGGGCCTGTTCGAACGGGCGGCGATGACGGTCGGCGGCTCCATCCTGTCGGCGGAGCTGGCCGCCGGGGGTCACGTGGTTTTCCATCCGACCGGCGGCACTCATCATGGCAGGCCGGATCGTGCTGCCGGATTCTGCTACCTGAATGATCCCGTATTTGCCGTGCTGACACTGCTGAAGCTCGGCAAAAATCGTGTCATGTACCTCGACCTTGACGCGCATCATGGCGATGGTGTCGAGGACGCTTTTTATGAAGAGGCTCGCGTGACGACGATTTCGATCCACGAGCAGAATCGCTGGCCATACAGCGGCACCCATTCCCGCCCGCAGGCAGGCGCATTTAATTTCAGCGTGCCGCCGCACCTGAATGACAGCGAATTCGAGGTGCTGCTGCATGAGGCCGTATTGCCGTTGGCGGCCGCTCTAAATATTGACGCGCTCGTCGTTTGCTGCGGCGCGGATTGCCTTGCCGGGGATCCGCTGTCGTCCATGCAGCTGTCCAACCTGGCACTCTGGGATGCTGTCGGTGAGCTCGTCGAACTGGATGTTCCCACCGTGATTCTCGGCGGCGGCGGTTACAACCCGTGGACGGTGACCCGCTACTGGGCCGGTCTGTGGGGCCGGATTGCGGGCCATACTGTTCCGGAGTCACTGCCGCCAGCGGCGCAAGCGTACATGAGTCGCATGGAATGCGATCTCATTGACGAGGACGAGATTGAGGAGCAATGGCTGACGTCGATGGCGGATTCTCCGTGCCCCGGGCCGGTTCGTGAAGAGGTAAGATCAATGGTCAGCGACACACTGGCGTACCTGTCGTCAAGCGCTAAAACATGAGTAAGGGACCTGGCATGACCTGGCTTGCAGCACTGTCCGAGATCGAGGACCTGGAAGACGCAGAATTTGACGGGGCGCTCGTTGAGCGTTTCGAGCAGCAGTTTGCGGGGCGGACGCCGCGCCCGATTCGCTTTTCGACGCCGACCTTTAAAGAGTACTCGAGCACCGAGCTCAGCGGCTGCAGCAAGAACAGTTTTCCGGCATTTTCCGTGACGGCGGGCGCTTGCGGCCTCAACTGCGATCATTGCCAGAAGAAAATCCTCGAGCCAATGATTCCGGCAACGAACCCCGAGATGCTTGAGCAAAAAGTCCGCCACCTGATCGAGACGCAGGGACTCAGCGGCTTCCTGCTGTCAGGCGGCTCGAACAAACGCAATGAGATTGCTTACAGCCGCTATATGCCCGTTGTCGAGCGGCTGAAAAAAGACCATCCGGTTCTCAAGGTGGCGGTGCACAGCGCACTGCTCGACGAGCGGCGCGCGCGGGAGATGGAATCGGCCGGCGTTGACACGGTCATGATGGATGTCATCGGCGCGGACGAGACCATTAACGAGGTGTACAAGCTCGACCGCCCCGTTGCCGACTTCGAGGCGACGCTGGCGGCGTTGTGTGGAACCTCGATGGAAGTGACGCCACACATTGTCATCGGCTTGCATTACGGTCGCATCCTGGGTGAAGCCAATGCGCTCGACATCGTCAGTCGCTACGACGTTACGGCGCTGGTGCTCGTCGTGATCATGCCGTTCTATGCGAAGCCCGGTACCTTCGTGACGCCGAGCACATCGGATGTTGGCCGTGTTTTTCTCGAGGCGCGGCAGCGGCTGCCGGACAAACAGGTATTGCTCGGCTGTGCGCGGCCACCGGGCATGCACAAGCGCGTCACCGACGCGTACGCGATCATGGCTGGCCTGGACGGCATTGCGTTTCCCGCCGACGGCGCAGTTTCGGTTGCGCACACCATCGGTCGACCGTTCGAACAGGCACATTCCTGCTGCTCGATAAAACTGGGCAGCAATATTCAAGCGAATCTGCAGTCGTCCTTCGCAGCATAATGAAATCAAACCAGGAACAGACTAAATGAGCTGTATTGAGCACAAAACAAAGCCGGCAGCCCGCGGCGAAGAAAACGGTCATGACTTCAACCCGTTCGATGTGATGGAGCCGCGGGCGCCGCTGAAGACGCCGGCCGATCGCAAGAACGGCAAGCACGTCAAAGCAAATGACATCCCGCCGCAGGGCGTGTACCTGCCGAATAACAATATTCTCGCGCCGCACATGAAGTCGCCCGAGTACGTGCAGCTGTCCACGGCGGCAGCGATCACGCTGGGGATCATGGGCGGTCGCATGTACGGGTGTGAATGCACGCGCTGTTTGAATTTATTGCTCACCTACCCGGAAGGTTGTCGCGCGAATTGCGCGTACTGTGGTCTCGCCCGTCATCGTGAGGCCGAACGCGACTATGCCGATCGCAACTTTATTCGGGTCGACTGGCCGGCCGTGCCGATGGCAGACATTATCGACATCGTGGCGAGGGACCCGGTTGCGAGTCCGTTCCATCGTATGTGTATCTCGATGATCACGCACCCGCGTTCCGAGGACGATACATTTACCGTGCTCAAACAGTGGACAGATCGTATCGATCCCGACGCGATTCCCGTGTCCATTCTCTCCAATCCAACGACGATGACGCGCGCGGATGTGCAGCGCACGAAAGATCTGGGCGCCGATATTTTCACCGTGGCGCTTGATGCGGCCACGCCTGAGCTGTTCGACCGCACGCGCGGCAAAGGTGTGCAGTCGCCGCATAAATGGTCCAAGTACTGGGAGATCATGCTCGAGGCTCGGGATATTTTCGGGCCACAGAAGTTTGGGGCTCACATCATTGTCGGCATGGGCGAAACCGAATACGAGGTGCTAAATCTCGTGCAGGAACTCGTTGATCTTGGCGGGCATAGCCATATGTTCTGTTTCTTTCCTGAGCAGGGCTCGCTGATGGATCATTTGCCGGCGACCCCGCGCGACCAATGGCGCCGCGTGCAGCTGGCCCGCTACCTGCTCGATTATCGTGGCGCGCGAGTGGAGCAGATGCGTTTCGACGAGTTGGGCCGTGTTACCGATTACGGTATTCCCGCCAGCGAATTGGCCGACATCATTGACGCAGGTATCGCTTTCAGAACGTCCGGGTGTCCCGGGAAATTCCAGGACGATATTTCGGCTTGTGATCGACCGTACGGTGATTCGCCGCCCAGCGATATCGCCAGCTATCCGTTTC
>JBATID010000179.1:0-4125 GCA_049667545.1 Woeseiaceae bacterium | reverse complement strand
TCCAGCACGAGGACCAGCGCGAGTGCCGTCAGTACTTCTGTCCAGAACATGCGGCGCTGTCAATAACGGCTATTTATCGCCGCCCGACTGGTTCAGGTAACGGAAAAACTCATTGTCAGGATCGAGCACCAGGATATCTCCGGCCTTACCCATCGATTTACGGTAGGCGTCGATGCTGCGGTAAAACGCGTAAAACTCCGGATCCTTGGTGTACGCCTGCGCGTAGATATCGGCAGCCTTCGCATCACCCTCACCCCGAATGATCTGGCTGTCACGATAAGCATTCGCGAGAATAACGGTACGCTGCCGATCGGCTGACGCGCGCTTCTCCTCAGCGCCGGCCCGCCGCTCTGCGCGTCGTTCCGCAGCGATACGAGCGCGCTCTGCCGCCATTTGCGCGTACACTGAGTTGCGCACCTCGTCCATGAATTCAACCTGCTTCACGCGAAAATCCACGAGCGAGACACCGAGATCTTCGGCTGTCCCCGCCGCTGTCGCGAGCATGTCGCGCATCATTTCCTGGCGTTCCAGGGAGATCGCCTCGGCCACCGAGCGCTTGCCGAACTCGGTCACGATAGAGTTCTTGATGATCTCGGACAGACGACCGTTGGCGACGGTCAATGCGCCGCCTGTCGATGTGTAAAAGCGCAACGGATCGACGACTCGCCATTTGACGAAGAAGTCCACCTGCACGGCCTCGTTCTCAGCCGTGAAAATGCGCTCGGGCCGATCGCTGATCGTCAAAATACGACGCGGAAACTTGCGAACGTTCTGAACCACCGGCCACTTGAAGTGCAGGCCCGGCTCATAGTCCGCCTTTACTACCTGGCCAAGCTGCAACTTGATCGCCAGCTCGGTCTCGCTAACGGTGAACGCCGAAAGTCCAAAAATAACGATGATCAGGCCAAGCGCAACCACGCCGCCAAATTTGCCGCTGTTCATTCGCGAATCCTCCTTTCGCGCGGATCATCCAGTTTGTCTAATGCATTCTGGCGTGCCTGCTCCGTCTCGGAATCGGCCGAACGGTTGGACTCCAGTGTCGTTGGCACACGCCCTTGCTGTTTGATGATCTGGTCGAGCGGCAAGTACATGACGTTGCCACTGCCCTTGTTGTCGAGCAGAACCTTGGCCGAATTGCCATAAACATCTTCTATGGCCTCTATATATAGCCGATCCCTGGTTACTCGCGGCGCCTTCGCATACTCGGTCAACATCGCTTCAAAGCGAGAGGCTTCACCTTCTGCATCGGCCACGACACGGTCGCGGTAACCGCGCGCGTCTTCCATAATGCGGACCGCAGCACCGCGTGCTTTCGGCACGACATCATTCGCATACGCATCGGCTTCAAGTCCGAATCGCTCGCTGTCGTTACGCGCTTTCTGCGCGTCATCCACCGCCGCCTGCACCGCTTGTGGGTAGTTCACCGTCTCGAGCGATATCGACGTAATTGAAATGCCCGCCTTGTACGCATCGATGGTCGACTGCAGCACCTCGCGCGTACGTGAGGCAATCTCGTCGCGGCGACCGGTCACCAGCACATCGAGCATGGTCGTACCCACAACCTCGCGCAACGCGCTCTCGGTAACGTCCTGCAATGTCAGGTCCGGTTCAACAACTTCGAAACTGTAATCCACCGGATTGGTGCGCCGGTATTGCACGACCATGTCGATAAACACGTACTGCTCGTCCGCCGTCAACATCTCGGTGCGGTAAGCGTAGTTCGACACCGCGCTGGTATTCACGCGCGTAAAAGTCTCGATGGGATACGGCAAGTGCCAGTGCAGCCCGGGCAGCGTCGTCTTCGTATAGGCGCCAAACCGCTGCACCACGCCGCGCTCCGCCTCGTCGATTCTGTAAAACCCGGTCAATCCCCACGCAATCAGCAAAATGACCGCGAGCACGATGCCACTGGCGCCACCACCGGGGTTACCACCGCCCGAAAACAGGCTGCCGAACCGGCGCTGCCAGTCCTGCACAATCTGATCGAGATCATTGGGACCATCCCCGTCGCGTTTCCACGGGTCTTTGCCATTTCCTGATTCATTCCAAGCCATAATATCTGTACTTCTCATTCGTTTGCCGCCGACGCTGATGCAGGCATCAACACCGGTTCGAGTTGTTCCGCCGCGAGATTTTCACGCTTTAGGAATCGCCGCAAGTCCTTTTCGGTCATTTTCAGCTGCAACGTCCAGCCGCCCGCTTCTACGGGCGCCTCTCCAATGACAGCGCCCAGTTCGAACAGTTTGGCTCTTTGCCGCCCCTGGGATGCAGACAGTTGGATCGTACGGTGTTCGGTCTTTTGGTGCAGCCGTTGCGCGATCGCTGTTTTGAGCATTGGCAGGCCTTCGCCGGTCAGTGCCGACAGCCAGACAGCGCGCCCTTCGCCCGCCCCATTATTGGTGATTCTCGGTTTTCGATCCAGCTTGTCTATTTTATTGTAGACACGAATCTGCGGCACATGGTCGGCTTCGAGCTCCTTGAGGACCGCATTCACCTGGCGCACCCGCTGCCAGCGGTTCGGGTCACTCGCGTCGATCAGGTGCAAAATCAGGTCTGCCTCGCGCGCCTCCTGCAGTGTCGAGCGGAATGCGGCAATCAACTCATGCGGCAGATCGCGCACGAAACCTACCGTGTCCGCGAGCACGACGTGCTCACCTTCCGGCAGATCCAGACGCCGCACTGTCGGGTCGAGGGTCGCGAACAGCTGGTCCTCAACGTATACGTCGGCGTCCGTCAGCGCGTTGAACAACGTCGATTTCCCCGCGTTCGTATAACCGACAAGAGCCACGGTCGGAATTTCTGCCCGAATCCGGTTGCGCCGATTCATCGAACGCCGCGTATCGACATGTTCCAGTCGCTCGTTGAGCTGCCGGATCCGCTGACCGACAAGACGACGATCCGTCTCCAGCTGCGTTTCACCCGGGCCACGCAAGCCGATGCCGCCTTTCTGACGTTCGAGGTGAGTCCAGCCGCGCACCAGGCGCGTTGACAGGTGCCGGAGCTGTGCGAGCTCAACCTGCAGCTTGCCCTCGAAGCTCCGCGCACGTTGCGCAAAGATATCGAGGATCAGGCCGGCCCGATCCACGACGCGGCATTTGAGCTCACGCTCGAGGTTGCGTTCCTGGCTGGGGCTGAGCGAGGCCGACGACACGACGAGTTCCGCTTCGCTAGAGGCGATCAGTTCGCGAAGTTCCTCGAGCTTGCCCTTGCCCAAATAATGGCGGGCATCCGGACGACGGCGGGAACTCAGCAGCTCGCCGGCAATAATGGCCCCGGCAGAGCGCGCCAGCTCGGCGAACTCGTCGCGTTCAGACTTCTCGGGAAGGCCCTCGTGACTCGCATGGACCAGCACTGCTCGCTCGCCACTTTGCGGTCTTTCAAACAAACGCGGCCTCCTGGCGGAGAGGCGTTACGGCTTTTCTAATCGTCCTCTCCCGACTCATCGTCTGGCAACGGCAAACGAACATTGCGTGATGGCACGACGGTGGAGATGGCGTGCTTGTAGACCATCTGATTCACACTGTTCTTTAACAGCACCACGAACTGGTCGAATGAGTCCACCTGCCCTTGCAGCTTGATGCCATTAACGAGGTATATGGACACCGGAATTTTTTCCTTGCGGAGCATATTCAGGAATGGATCTTGCAGCGTTTGCCCTTTAGCCATGTTGGGTCTCCTTATTTTTCATTATTCTCGCAGCCTGCGTCCCGGTGGCGCCGGGAGTGCCCAGTCGCAGGCCTTTGCCAAAGCGTCGAAAAAGTCTAACACAGCGATTATCCGGGCAATACGCCCAAGGGACGCTTTTCAGACCAGATGTCGCACCAGATATCGGGATATTGAGTCGATTGCCGCGGCTTCAAGGGCGTCAACCGACTCAATCGACCGCTCCGAGCGCAGCCAGGTGAGCTGGCGTTTGGCGAGCTGACGGGTGGCAAACAGCGCACGCTGCTGTGCCTCCTCAAGCGACAGCTCGCCGTCGCGGTATTGCCAGAACTGACGGTAGCCGACCGCGCGCATCGACGGATGGTCGCGCGTGAGCTCCGGACGCTCACGCAGCCTGCGCACCTCGTCCTCGAAACCGGCCGCGACCATAGCTTCCAGGCGTTGCGCAATCCGCGCGTGCAG
>JBATID010000178.1:0-13673 GCA_049667545.1 Woeseiaceae bacterium | reverse complement strand
ACGCGGCACAGTGCCTGCAGATCGTCGATGAGCGCTGCCTCAATGTCGTCGGATAACATGCCATCACTGGTATCGATGGATACCGTCACGTTCGTTTCGGAAGTCGATACCAGGTCGACGGAGACCCCGTTATCGCTGAACGCGGCAAACGCTTTGGCGAGAAAACCGACTTGCTGCCACATACCAACGGTGGTCATTGACACCAGTGTCATCCCATTGCGAATGCAGATGCCTTTGACATGCGGCTCAGCTTCTTCAGTAACCGACGAAATCACCGTTCCCGGCACTTCGGGCGAACGCGTGCTGCGAATAAATAGCGGGATGCCCGCATCGCGCACCGGCGATATGCACCGCGGATGCAACACGGAGCTGCCGGCGGACGCGAGCTCCTGTGCCTCATCATAATGCAGGGCCACCAGCAATCGCGCTGAAGGCACGACCCGGGGGTCGGCGGTGAACATTCCCGGTACGTCGGTCCAGATCTCGAGCCGGCGGGCCTGCAGAATGGACGCGAAATAGGCGGCCGATGTATCCGATCCACCGCGCCCAAGCAATACCGTTTCACCGTTCCGATTTCTCGCGATGAACCCCTGCGTCAGGATGACCTTCGCCCGCTTGCCCAATGCCGCCTGAATTTTCGGGTCGACCCCATAACCGCAGGTGGCAGAAAGATAGGCATTGGCCGGGTTGCGGTTGTTGCGGTGCTCACTTTTCAAATGGTCACGTGCATCGACCCACTCCACGGGCAGCCCACGATGCTTGAGATACGCGGCGCCGATACGGGTGGCCATCAGCTCGCCCAATGCCATCACGCGCACGCGCACGCGCACGCTCACTTCCTTGATGAGGCGCACGCCGGCTACCAGCTGATCGAGCTGCTGCAGCGACTCTTCAAGAAGCCCATGACCGTCCAGCTCCAACGCACCGGCAAGTGCGTAATGTTGTCCGCGTATTTGCTCAAGGATCTCACCGGGATCACCGGCCACGGCTGCGTCGAGGACCGCTTCCAGCGCGTTTGAAACTCCAGCCAGCGCCGAGTGTACGATCACGGGCCGGAGCCCGGCGTCGAGACGGCGCTGCACGAGCTCAGCGATGGTTTCCCAGTTCTCGGCGGTCGCAACGCTGCTGCCGCCGAACTTCATAACCACCCATTCGGAACGAGCAACGGCGTCTGGCGCCCCCAGGATTGCGCTGTCCTCAAATTTTGCTTCAATCATCTCTTTGCTCATTCAGACGTTTCGCATCCGGCTGTCAAAAAAAAACCCGCAAGGAATATCCTGGCGGGTTTGCTGACAATGTCCGGACTTTTATTGGTAGCCGGTACAATTGCCGTGCGCACCCACGCACCTCTGGCGCGCCATCTTTTGTAAGTGTTTTTTAATATCGACCAAGTCGATACGTTGGCACTTTACGTGGGTGTCGGAAAATGGCATTTCTGAAGTAGAGCGAATACGCTGGAAAAGGTCAAGTCCCGCGGCAATTATTCGTCCCAGGCCGGCGGGATCGTCACGGCGCCTTTCGAAGCCGAACCTACCTCATTACGGTATTTCGCCAGCACACCGCGCGTCACCGGCGACGGCGGCCGGCGCCAGCTCGCACGGCGCTTTGCGAGCTCAGTGTCGCTGATCAAAACGTTGATTTCCTTGTTTTCCGCGTCGATAACGAGCAGGTCACCGTCCTCGATCAGGGCGATGGGCCCACCCATCGCGGCCTCCGGAGAGACGTGGCCAACGACGAAACCGTGGCTACCGCCGGAGAAACGCCCATCCGTGATGAGCGCCACGTCGGCACCGAGCCCTTTACCGATGATCGCCCCCGTCGGGCTCAGCATTTCGCGCATCCCCGGCGCCCCTTTGGGCCCCTCGTAACGAATAACGACAACATCGCCGGCTTTGACACTGTTGTCGAGGATCGCCTGTAGCGCCTCCTCTTCGGAATGAAATACCCGGGCTGTGCCCTTGAAGTGCAGCCCTTCCTTGCCGGTGATCTTTGCTACCGCGCCTTCCGGGGCAACATTGCCATACAGAATGGCGAGGTGGCTGTCGCGCTTGATCGGGTCGTCGAAGCTTCGAATGATTTGTTGGTCCTCGGGATAGTCCTGAACCTGGGCCAGGTTCTCGGCCAGTGTTTTTCCCGTCACTGTCATGCACTCGCCGTGCAGCAATCCCTGCTCGAGCATGCGTTTCATCAGCGGCTGGATGCCGCCGATTTCGATCAACTCCGACATCAGGTACTGGCCGCTGGGTTTGACATCCGCCAGCACCGGCACCCTTGCGCCGATGCGCGTGAAATCATCCAGCGACAGCGGCACGTCAGCTTCCCGGGCAATCGCAAGCAGGTGCAGCACCGCGTTCGTCGAGCCTGCCAGTGCGATCACTACCGAGATCGCGTTTTCAAACGCCTCCCGGGTCATGATATCCAGTGGCTTGATATCCTCTCGAATGAGGTTCATCACCGCCTGACCCGCCAGCCGGCAGTCGGTCAGTTTCTGTTCGGACACGGCTTCCTGCGCCGAGCTATTGGCAAGGCTCATGCCCAGTGCTTCGATCGCGGACGCCATCGTGTTGGCTGTGTACATTCCGCCGCAGGCGCCGGGGCCTGGAATTGCGGTTTGTTCAACCTCCAGCAGTTCGTCGTCCGATATCGTGCCGGCCGAACGTGCACCGACTGCCTCAAAAACAGAGACGATGTCGCGACGTTTGCTGCCGGGCTTGATCGTGCCGCCATACACGAATACGGCAGGCCGATTGAGGCGCGCCATCGCCATGACGCAACCGGGCATGTTCTTGTCACAACCGCCTATCGCGATTACACCATCGAAGCCTTCGGCCCCGACAACCGCTTCTATGGAATCGGCGATGATCTCGCGAGAGACCAGCGAATAACGCATCCCCGGCGTACCCATGGAAATGCCATCCGACACGCTGATCGTGTTGAAAACGACGCCCTTGCCGCCCGCGTCGCTGGCAGCCTGTGCCGCCTGGTCTGCCAGCCCGCCGATGTGCATGTTGCATGGCGTCACCATGCTCCAGGTCGATGCAATGCCAATTTGTGGACGCTTGAAATCGTCTTCGCTAAATCCGACGGCGCGCAGCATCGCGCGACTGGGGGCCTGTTCGACGCCATCGACGACAATACGTGAATAGCGCCGCATATCTTTCTTGCTCATGCTTTGAGAAAACTCCGCTTCGACTCAGACACGGACGCGTGTCGACGCGAAAGTCTAGCAGCAAATCACCGTGCTTGCGGATCGTCGTCGCGAATCGTTACTAATATTTGCTGGTAGCCGTACACGCTCGGTGCCGCCGCCGTATTGACTAACCGCAGGGCGAACCGCTCCTCGCCTTCAACGACGGAGTCCTGTACCAGTGGCACGAGCAGTCGCGCTGTCCGTTGCCGGGGTCCAAACGAGAGCATCAGGGAGCCAGGGGCAAAGTAGTCCTCACCTTCGGTCGCGGACAGGCTCTCAACTGCGTACCTGATGCTCAGCGACTGATCATCTGCATTGAATCGCATCACATCAATCTGCACGACTGGATCAGACTCATCGACCAGAACGCGGTCGGCGGAAAAACCAATCGCGTTCAAGGGTAGCGCCGGTTTGGTGACGGGCCCCTCGACGACCTCCGGTATGGCCGCGGCCGGCACTTTTCTCACGGTGACCGGCTCCGGCCTGTCGATCGACTGCGGCAGGTCGATGATCGACGGTTCTTTTGACGTTGCTTTCGGCGCCATTGCCGGGGCCACAACAACTGGCGCGGGTTCAGCGACCGGGAAGACTTCGGGCTCAACCAACCCCGTCTTAACCGTTACACCGGCCAGCATAGCCATGCCGGTGACCGCAGCAACAATCCACCGATGGCTTTTCGATGCAGCGGCCGCACCAGGTTGTTCCTCAACTTTGCCTGACTGTTGCACGGCACTGGCGTCTTCCAGCGCCGCGGCGAAGTCGCTGACACAGGAATAGCGATATTCTCTTGCATACGATAATGCGTTGCTCATTGCGATCCACTGCAAGTCCGTGAATCCGTGTGGACGCTGCGGTGTCATGTCTGCCTGGGCGGCAGCCGCCGCGTTGCGCGGACCAAAAACCCGGTAGCCGGCAACCAGCCTGTACAACAAGCACGCCAGCGAAAATATGTCGTCACTGGTCACCGGCGTTTCGCCACCGAGCACCTGCAGGCTTGCATACGCCATTGTCCCGACGCTCGCGCCACCCGACGCTTCCCGGTGTTGCATGAGCCGCTGCCGAAAACTCGCGAGACCAAAATCGAACAGCCTGGCATCGCCGTTTGGCATGATCATGACCTTGGCAGGATCGATACCCCCGTGGACAATGCCGCAACGATGCGCGTAGTCCAACGCTTCGCCGAGCTGCCGCACAATGCGAAACGCGTAAACGCGATCAATGCGTCGTGCCTCGGCGGAATCGAGGATGCTCGCCAGGGTGCGACCGTCGAGCCATTCCACAGCGAGATAATAGTGAGCGCCATGGTGGTCAAAATGGATGAAGCGCGCGATGTGCGGGTGCGCCAGGCAGCGAATCCGGGCAACTTCTCGCTGCAGCGCCCGCAACTCGGACTCCTGCGCCGCAAGCTCGGGTGCCAGGACTCTTACAGCGATGTGCGACCCATCGATAGCCTTGTCAGCCAGCGCGAGGTCCGATGCTTTGTACACGACACCAATAGTCGCGTCTGCGACGACTTCCTCCAGCAGGAAGCGGTCACCGAGCAAAGAGCCAACCTGCAGCTGTTTGCCGGCGTCCTCCGGGATTATGTCGTTTTGTGCGGCCATCGTCGTTCCGGAAGTGTACTTCGACAGCGTCTTTCAGCCCCGGAACTGGTCGTCAGATTACTTTGCCGGGATTCAGGATGTTCTTTGGATCAAGGGTCAACTTCAGGCGGCGCATCAGCTCCAGCTCAGGTCCGCCACGATAGCGCTCAAGGTAGCGTTTCTTCGAGCGGCCAACACCGTGCTCCGCGCTGAAGCTGCCACCGAGCGTCGCTACGAGATCGTAAATGGCCAGTGTAATTGTCTCTCCGACCTCAACCCACTGCTCCGCCGCCAGATCACCGGGCAACTGCACGTTGTAATGCAAGTTTCCGTCACCGACGTGCCCAAATGCCAACAGCTGGGCGTCGGGCATAAGGTCGGCCAGCAGCGCGTCACCCCGCACGAGGAATTCCTGCATCTTGCTAAGCGGCACTGAAATATCATGCTTCAGTCCTTTGCCGTGCTGCCGCTCCGCATCCGAAATGGAATGCCGCAGGTGCCAAAGCTGATTGGCCTCCCCCGCGTTCTTCGCAATGACGGCGTCAACGATGAGTTCCGCTGCGGACTCGGACAGGAGCGCATTCTCCAGCACCTCCTGCTTGCCGTCGGTCGCAACCTGCATTAATACATACCACGGGTGCGGCGCGCTAAATGGCAGTCTTGCGCCCGGAATATGGCGCTCAACGAGGCCAAAGATGGGGCCCGATACGAGCTCGAATGCCTCGATGCGATCGGCAAGTGCGGTCCGCAGTTTGTCCAGTAGTCGCACCGCGTCGCCACTCTCTCGCAGAGCAATTAACGCGGTTGTGACCTCGCCCGGGGGTGGAAACAGCTTCAGGGCGGCGGCCGTGATAATTCCCAGCGTGCCCTCGCTGCCGATGAACAGCTGCTTCAAATCGTAGCCGGCCGTGTCCTTGCGCAGGCTACGCATATTGCTCAACACGGAGCCGTCAGCCAGCACGACCTCGAGACCGAGAACCAGGGCGCGCGCCGTGCCATAGCGAATCACGTTGAGTCCACCGGCATTCGTCGCCAGGTTCCCGCCAATCTGGCAGCTGCCCTCAGCGGCCAGGCTCAATGGAAAATGCAGCCCGACATCGCCGGCCGCTGCCTGAATACTCGCGAGCACGCAGCCCGCCTCCACCTCGATCGAATAATTGAGTGCGTCAAGCTCACGAATACGATTAAGCCGCTCCAATGACAACACGATCTGTTCACCGGAATCATCGGGCACCGCGCCTGCACACAGGCTCGTGTTGCCACCCTGCGGCACGATCCCTACGCACGCATCGCTGCAGGCCTGCACAACCGCTGCAACCTCCTCGGTCGTCGCCGGTGCGACCATCATCGGCGCACGCCCCACCACGACGCCGCGCCATTCAGTCAGGTATGGCTGGAGATCGTGTGCGTCGGTTTTCCAGCCGCGCGGGCCCACGATGGCTTTTAGAGACTCGAGAAACTCAGTCATCGAAGATCGCCTGCCTTGCGAATGTTACCCAGTCAATATTGCTGCCGCACATGATGAGCATCACACGCTTGCCGCGGAGTTCAGCTCGCAGTGAACCGAGCAGCGCCGCCGTACTGGCTGCACAGGCAGGCTCGACAGCGATTTTCATGTTTCGAAACAGGAACCCCATGGCTTTCTGCATTTCGATGTCGTCGACCAGCGCCATGCGGTCAACGTGCAGCTGCGCCAAACCGAACGAATACGGCAGCGCGTAAGGCGAGCCCAGGCTGTCGGCGATGCTGCGGATTTTGTCGATGCCCTGTGGAGAACCGCTCTGCAGGCTCCTGGACAGAGTATCCGCACCCGTCGGCTCGACGCCGATGACCTCGCAACCCGGCCGCAAACGCTTGACGACATTCGCGATCCCACCGATCAATCCGCCACCGCCGACCGGCACGATAACCGCGTCGAAAGCATCGCTCTGCTCGCAAATCTCGAGCCCAACGGTGCCCGTGCCGAGCGCAGCATGCGGCCCTTCAAACGGGTGCACGAAGTAGCGACCTTCCTCTTTTTGGATGGTCTCGGCGATTGCAAACGCCTCGTGAACGTCATCGGCAAAGACGACCTCAGCGCCGTATTCTTTGCAGGCCGCAACGCGCGCCGGGTTCGCTGCGCGCATCATCACGACCCTGGCAGTCGACGATAACGCCGCGGCGGCGAATGCCGTGGCAATGGCGTGGTTCCCGGCACTCACGGCCGTGACGCCGGCCGCCAGTTGCTCCTGCGACAGGCTGTGTAACGTTGCCAGCGCGCCACGCGCCTTGAAAGTCCCCGTGCGCTGGAGGAATTCAAGCTTGGCGAGGACCTTGGTATTTCCCCCGATGGCGTCCTCAATGGCCGCGCAGCGCATGACCGGCGTACGGACGATTGTGCCGCGAAGCTGTTCGCTGAGGGCGCGAACGGCGTCGATTTCAGGGCCGGCAGCACTCATTTATTATGTAAACTCCTCTCAAAGCGTTCCCGCTTAATGTCTTAAATATAATAGTCATACGCGCACTTTCTAATAATACTTGCGCTGTTTACCAGAGTTGATTAGGTTGAGCGATCGAACTGTGGCAGAGATTGGCGGTTCGCGAAAGTCGCTACGGGCAATAGCATGGAATTTGACAATTTGTCGCAATCCGGAATTCGGCGGGTTGCTGACTATTCTCCTTACCTCGATCAGCTGGCCGGACTGGCTCAGCAGATGGGCCTGCGGCAGCGCAGCAATCTCGTGCAGCTTGAAAAATCTCTGCATGACCAGTGGGCATTGGGCGAGAACAACATCCTGAGCTGGTCGCCGCTGGATGACGGCGTGTTGATTCTGGTGGTGCCGCACTACGCAATAGCAGAGTACACGGCGCCGCGCCCCAACGGCCTGCCGCCACGCCTGTCGCCGCGGTTCATCACCGAGCTGATTTCAGGGAATCGCCAGCTTTCCATCACGCAGATGCAGAAAGTAGCCCGCCTGCTGGAAGTTGAACCGATCCACGTTGTATTGCGGCAACCTTTGAGCGGCACAAGCGTTGAAACCCAGATCATCGAAAAGATGATACGTCGTTACGGCATCAACTATGTCGCCAGTCGTGCCGTTACCCTGTTCGATATCGTCGGTTTCAGCCTGCTGACACCGTTCGAACAAATGACACAGTTGAATAGCCTCTCGTATTCTCTGAATTCCGCGCACGCCAAGATGCTCGCGCGCAACGTCGACCTGAATTTTGCCCGCTCGTCCAGTGGCGACGGCTTTTACGTCTGGAACCGCGATGAGGGGCTCGAAGCCAGCGTCAATTTGTACCACCTGATGCACATCGTACTGGCAGACAACGCGATAGCCCGCAGCAAGACGGTGTCGAAAGCCGTACCGCGGCTGCGCGCCTGTTTCCACGTTGGCAGCTGCTATGAGTTCCACCAGGCAGAAGGCCTGAATCCGACGATGCAGGATTTTATTGTCGGCGATGTGACCATCGAACTCGCGCGCATGATCGATGCCGCCCAGCCGGGCCAAATCCTGGTCGGCGATTTCATGGCGGTCATCGATCCCGAGGATCGCGAAAAAGCGAACTTCGTGGACCCCAATATCGATGCGGTAAAATTCCTGGAGCGTGCGCAGGGAAATCTGTCGCAGCTAAGCGGCATGGAGTTTGCCGGTGAACGGGTCACAGCGATCAAGTGCTACCTGACCGGCGAGGAAGTCGGTGGCGGCGCATTCTCGATCCGTCGCCTCGTCATCAAGGACAAACACGGGCTGTCGCGTGTCGCGTTTAATGCCAAGGTGAATATCTATCGTGAAAGCGCCCAGCCAATTTTGCTGGGCATTCAGGACAAGAAGCTCCGGCTTGGCATTTCCACCTGAACATCAACTCGAGTCTACCCAGAGCATGAACAGATCATTCAGCGACTGGGGCGGTAACATTGCCGCCTTCGTACTCGTTATCGTATTTAACTGGCTAGCCAACGCTCTGCCTTTCAATGACCAGAGCCAGACGGATATCGCTGCAAAATACCCGTCATTGTTCACACCCGCGGGCTTCACATTTTCAATTTGGGGACTGATTTACCTGGCATTGCTGGCGTTTACTGTCTATCAGGCCCTGCCCTCACAACGCCAAAATACATCTATCAAACGCTTGAGCGTGCCCTTCAAGATCAGCTGCGTCAGTAACGCCCTGTGGCTCGTCGCCTGGCACTACGACCAGCTGGAACTCGCACTGCTCATCATGCTGGTACTCCTCGGATCGCTGGTCATTATCTATCGATCACTGCTCGCCAGGGTCAGCCAATCGACGCTGCTGCAACGCGTGGTTTTGCATTTGCCATTCAGTCTCTACACGAGCTGGATCAGCGTCGCGACAATCGCAAATATCAGCATTATTCAAACCAGCTACGGTTGGGACAACGCAGTACTGACCGCTGTGAACTGGACGCTGCTCAAGCTCGCCGTCGCCGGCGCGGTTGGTGCGAGTGTAGTTCTGAAAACGCGCGATGCCGCTTTTGTACTGGTTACGGCCTGGGCGGCCTATGGTATTTCCGTAAAACAGGTGGCGACGCCGGCCATCGCCGGTGCTGCCACCATGTTAGCGATGCTGGCGCTGTTACTTGCTGTCCGCGAAGCGGTAGCGCGATTACGGGCGACGTCAGTACGCAGCTAACGGCCTTCCCACGGGACTGGACTCAATCTGACTCTCGCAGCCAGCTGGATAGCTGGCCATACACCTCGGCACGACCGAGAAGTTCGAGGTGGTTCATCCCGTAGCCAACCCACTGGCGGTTTGCCGGAACTTTCAAGGTGCGGGAGCCAACACGATGTCGCCCGAGCGCACTGTCGAGCGGCACCAGCCCGTCGCCAATCATGCGCTCGCTGAGCAGGCTGCGCTTTGCAGCGCGCACTGCCGCTGCCGCATAGCATTTCACGCCCGCGGGCAGCGGTACGACAGCGTCCCCTTGGCCGATCGCGCCATGGCGCAGGTCGGTGATTCCCGCACTACGTGCCTTGCTCAAGCGTGTGAACGGGATCGAGTACGGGCTCATTTGCATCACAAGATCAAGACCATGGCCGCCCCGCTCCAACGGCGCGCCATGGTGCGGCGTACCGAGAAAAACCAGCTTACGAAGCTCTGTCAGCCAGGTATGCCCTGCGCCGCGCGCGTATTCACAGGCACTGCGAGCAACCAGTCCGCCCATGCTGTGGCCAATGATGACCAGCTCGTCGAGCCGCGCCGACCAATTTCCGATCAGCGTCTCCAGCATCTCCGCGAGCAGGCGACCATTGCTCGCAATGTGCAGCCCGCTGTTGTAATGCAAGTAGAGCGGCAGGTATCCCTGTTCATCCGCAAGCGCTGCGCCATGGTCGTGCCCGTTGCGATGCCATTGTCGGTCGTTCATGCAAAGCCCGTGCACCAGCACCACGAGCTTGCTCGCAGACGTCACATCGCCCTGCTGCTCAATGACGCGCATTGGATCGTGCGGGTCCACGCGATGGCCGCGATAACGCAGGCTCATATCGATAGCCAGCGGGTTTTCCGTCCGCAGTAGATAGTCGCCATACACCCCGTTTACCGCGGAGCGATATGCGTCCAGTGCCGGCGAGGACTCACCCTCTGGCAGCAACGGAGTGACACCTGCAAGACCGGCATCGACAGCCCGTCCGCCGAGCCGGATACCCCCGCGAACACAGCGATAAACAAAGCCGGTAATCCCGCGCGGCCGACCGGTCGAGGCAATGCCCAGCGGTCCTGGCCGCGACTGTATGGTGTGGTGCATCGTCTCGACGACCTCGGCGATTGACTCTGCGGCATCGATTGTCATGCGCGTGATGCCGCGGAGATCCGCGAGCTGTGAGCGATTCGGGACAGGCATGTCGATCATCCTTCGTTGTTATTCAGGTGCGAAGAAACCGACGCATCGTCGGAAACTGCGCGTGCTCGACGCAGCGCCTTGTTGCCTAATTGCTGCGTTGCCGCTCGTACAATTGGACGTAGTCGAGGTAATGGCCGGTATACAGGTCGAAATACTCTTCAAGCTCGGCGAGCTGATTCTCGCTCCCGACAAAATACGCGAGCGGATCCTCGCGCTGAAACTCGATGAGCCGGCCGAGATTCGGGGCGACGTCGGTGACGTTGTAAAGGTCCATGTCAGAATACTCGAGGATCGGGCGGTTGTCCGTGTGGATCGGCGCGCCGTTCACCAGCGAGTCGATGTCGCTCTCGCCCAGGAGCAGCATGCTGGCGAGCTCATAGACATTGTCGACACCGAGGCTCTGCAGGTCGCCTTCGACCTTGGCCATTCTTGCTCGCAGCTCCGTCAGGTTTACGCGCGTCGGCTCCGGCGTGCCCACCAGGATGATGAAATGGGTTGGGAACTGGGTGAAATACCAGGCGGTCGTGCGCGGGAAGACGCCGTCGAACGTCGCGATCAGGATACGCAGGTCGTTAAAGGACAGCCCGCCGACCGGGAGCCACGCGGCGGCAACGCCATCGGTGCTGAGCGCTTCCTGCATGATCTCGAAGTATTCCCGGGTGTAAAGATAGGGATTACGCTTGTACTTCAGGTTGGTAACGTCCGTGACGATGACGGAGAACTTTTCGTCCGTGGTGGCGATGTAGTTGCGGGCATCGTCCAGTACGATATCGAGATCAGGGTCGGCGTAGGACGCGTAGTTGACCTTGCTGAACAGCGGCGCTGCCTCGATGATCTTCTGCTCGATCTCGACTGCATGGACCTCGACATCGTGCAGCAGCATGCTCCCCGAGGTCGTGCCGGTGCCGTAGCCCACCGTCAGCGCAACTTTCGGCTCGGCGGCCAGCAGCAGTGGCACGTGAGCGAGCATCTTCGAGTCGGCGAGCAACACGGGATCGGTGCCGGAGACGTTCTGGCCGTCGACGAACAGCCCGCGATAGCTGCCCCGTTCCACGGCAGTGACGGTCCCTGACAGGCCCTCAGCATAGTAGATGACGTCGAAGCCCGCAGCCGCCGTGCGCAGGTCGCGGCCCTTCAGTTCGGCATGGAACGTCTTGCTGTCCGTAAACACCAGCAGGTTTGCAACGACCGCGACGACGACCAGCGAGACCCACTGTACTCCTGCGGGGCGATGGCCCCGCAGGAGGAAGGCCGCCGCAATCAGCAGGCTCAGGTTGATGAGGAGGAGCGTTGTGTTCCACATCCCCAGGAAGGGAATCAGCACGAATCCCGTCAGCAGGCTGCCCAGCACGCAGCCGAGAGTGTTCGAAAAAAAGGTATTGCCGGCCTTGGCACCGATCCGATCGACATCGTGTGCGTAGATGCGTACACCGAGCGGGAACAGGATCCCCATGAACACGGCCGGGATGAACGACACGGCGAAAGCCAGGGCCATGCCGAGCGACAGCTGGCTCATTGATGTGGCGTCCGCGAGCAGGACCGTGATGACCTCGAACTGCCGGAACAACAGGAGTACGACGGCGCCGCTGAAGGCCGTAACGATGGACACGGCGCTGAACCAGGCCTCGAGATCCCGGTGGCGATCCACCTTTCGCGCCACGACCCATGCCCCGACCGAGAAGCCCAACAGGAACCCCGCGAGGATGAGTGCAAAAGCCTGGGAGGTCGACAGCCCGTAGGTGGAGAGGATGCGCACCCACAGCATCTCGTAGCCCAAGCTGATGAAACCGGTGAGAAACAGGAAGATCAGCATGTAAGAATAGGCCGATTGCTCGCCTGTCGCGGGACGCGTAACGCCTGCGCCTCGCTTGCTAAGCGCGATGATCAGCGCGACCGCCAGGTTGCCGCCGACGGCAATCATCAGCGTGCTGATAACGCCGAAGTAACGGACGAATACAAAGCCCGTCAGCAGCGCCCCGGCGCAAGCGCCGAGGGTGTTGAGGTAGTAGATCTTGCTGAAGCTGGAGCCCAGGTTGGCAGAATCGCGAAGGAAGTACTTGGCGAGCAACGGCATGGTGCCACCGATCAGGAACACCGGCGGCAGCAACACCAGCATCGACAGCAGCAGCCGCGCGATCGAGAGGCCATAGAAGCCGAGGTTGTTGTAGGCGTACTCGTAGAGATAGCGATAGACCGGCAGGGCTTCGATCACCACATAGGCGATGATCGAAGTCGCGGCAATCCCCAGTTCCACGTACAGGTAAATGCGCAGCGGGTCACGGGCTCGCTCCGACCACCGGCCAAAGAAATAGCTACCCAGGCCAAGGCCCAGCAGGAATACCGCGACCACCGTCGCGATGGCGAAACTGCTGACCCCGAACACGAGGCCCAGCAACCGGACCCAGACCAGCTGGTAGATCAGAGCCGAAGCGCCCGAGATGAAGATGGCTGTGAAAAGCAGTCTGTTGCTCAGGGTCCAAACCATAAGCTTAAGGCCTCGGGCTGGGTGGGTTTTCCGCGCTTCGCGCCGCTCAGCACGAGTACGAGCGGCCTGTCTTTGTTGAATGGTCGGGGCGGGGAGATTCGAACTCCCGACCCCCACAACCCCATTGTGGTGCGCTACCAGGCTGCGCTACGCCCCGACCGATAATTCGCGCCCAAGGGGCGCTCCTACAAGGCAGCACATTACGTGCCGACCGATGATTCGCGCCCAGGGGGCGCTCCTACAGGGCAGCATATTACTTGCCGCAGCTACAGGAAGGAAGATAAGAATCTAGCGTCGCAGGATCTTGAGGACTTGTTCAAGTTCCATGCGCATCTGCTTGATTATCTGCTGACTTTGCGTGACATCAGACTTGGCGTCATCGCCAGTCAAACGCTGGCGTGCCCCGCCAATGGTAAAGCCCTCGTCATACAGCAGGCTGCGGATCTGGCGAATAATCAGCACGTCCTGACGCTGGTAATAGCGGCGATTACCACGGCGTTTAACGGGCTTTAGTTGTGGGAACTCCTGTTCCCAATACCTGAGGACGTGCGGCTTTACAGCGCAGAGGTC
>JBATID010000177.1:0-3953 GCA_049667545.1 Woeseiaceae bacterium | reverse complement strand
GTTTTGTTGAGCATCACCACCGGCAACTCTGAACCCGAGTTTCTCGTAAAACTCCTTTGATGCTGCGAGGTCTTTTACGGCGAGGCTAATCGAAAATGCTCCGAGATCCATGATTTACAGCCTGTTTCTGTCTGGGTGGCCCGCATCTTAGCATTCGATGTTCCTGAAGAACGACTGCAAATAAGTCGGTGCCGGGCACCACACCAAAACAGGTCGGTGCCCGGCACTACACCACACCGTTAGTCGTCTGAGTTGCTGCCGCCGAAGCGGAAATCAAAGCTGATGCCAAAGACCTCGGCATCGCCTTCGCCAGTCTGGTCGGCCTTGCCAATATCCGGATAGTGGTCGTAAAACCCTGTCACGCCCCACGACTTGTTGATCGCGTACCGCGCGACAATGCCTGCAGACACAATGGTCTCGGAGGCTGACGACGAATAGGGTTCGCCGCCGAAGTTCTCCGACTCGTTAACATCGACATAGGCCGCTCCAATTCGGCCACCTGCCGAAAACTTGTCCGTGAAAGGATAACGATAGCCGACGCTCACTTCGACGGTCTCAGTCTCTATCTTGCCCTGATCCTCGATCCCCTCGTACAGCCCGTTAAATTTCGTATCTCCGAGGCTGGTATAGCTGCCCTCGAATACAACTCTTTCTCTCAATCCCGGGTCGATTCGGCCGAGCAGCCTGTAACCAATGTCGTCGTGCTTCTCTTCGCCGACGAATAACTGCGGACTTTTGAAATTGCTGCAGTTCGTCAGCAGGCCAACGCCGGCGTAGTAGCTGTTTGTGCTGGCGCAGCTTGTGAGCATGGCCAGCGCCGCTCCGGCAACCAGGATGGTACCGAGGCCTTGCCTCATTCGTATCGCGTTCATCGTCCTCTCCCTACCATTTGGACTGGCAGGTTGGTCTCCGAACCGATTCACGGCGAGCAACTCGCCAGGCTATGTACAGCAGCGTGATTCTCAGTCTGGATGGAAGCCGTGTAAATCGAGAGTATTACCTATCGACCAAGAACCGTGACCTGCGCGATTCGATCTAAACGCAGCGGGCGCAATACGTAATTGTGGAAACCACTTCGAATCCGATACTTACTGCGGCCTAATCAACCCCAAGCGCAGCGAGTTGATCCGCCTGGTATTCGTTGATCAGCGGTTCGACAACCTGCTCGAGACCACCCGCCATGATCTCGTCGAGTTTGTACAGGGTCAGGTTGATGCGGTGATCGGTAACGCGGCCCTGCGGGTAATTGTAAGTGCGGATACGCTCACTGCGATCGCCGGAGCCGACGAGCAGGCGCCGTTTCTCGGCCTGTTCGGTTTCCTGCGCTGTAACCCGCGCATCCAGAAGCCGCGCCTGCAGCAATGACATCGCGCGGGCCCGGTTCTTGTGCTGCGAGCGCTCGTCCTGGCACTCGACAACGATGCCGGTGGGCAAATGCGTCAGGCGCACCGCGGAGTCAGTCTTGTTGACATGCTGGCCACCCGCACCGGACGCCCGATACGTATCGACGCGCAAGTCAGCCGTGTTGACCTCGACCGCCTCAACCTCGTCAGGCTCCGGCAGCACCGCCACCGTGCACGCAGACGTGTGAATGCGTCCCTGTGCTTCCGTTGTTGGCACGCGCTGCACGCGATGCGCACCGGATTCGAATTTCAGTTTGGCGTAAATGCTGCTGCCGGTGACACGGCTGATGATTTCCTTGTAACCGCCGTGCTCGCCCTCACGCGCTGACAGGATCTCGATCGACCAGTTCATGGACTCCGCGAACCTGGAATACATACGAAACAGGTCGCCGGCGAAAATCGCAGCTTCATCGCCACCGGTGCCGGCTCGTATCTCCAGAAAAACGTTGCTCTCGTCAAACGGATCCGGGGGTATCAGCGACCGCTGCAGTTCGGCCAGCAGGCGCTCCTCGCGATTGCTCAGGCCGACCAGCTCTTCGTTCCCCATCGCCCGGGTTTCCTCATCCGCGTCCGCGATCATCTCCCTGGCGGCCGCAATGTCACCAAGAATTGCCTGGTACCGCTCGAATGAACGCACCACCGGGCTCACGCGTGCGTATTCCTTGGATAATTCGCGAAACTGGTTTTGATCTGCAATCACGTCCGGATCGGCCAGCAAGCCGGCGATTTCTTCGAAGCGTTCCTGCACGGATTCAAGCTTTAGGCGGATGGAGTCTTTCATGTTCCGCGGCGCTCAGCAGTCGTCGATATCGAACAGCTTGCGTGCCGCATCGATCAGCTGTTGGTCCGACGCTTCGCCGGCTTTGCGCAACGTGACGCTGGGCTTGTGCAGCAGCTTCTTCATCAGCGCAGCGGTGGCATAGGCGACGGCATCTTCGGCCGAATCGCCGTGTGCTATGCGGCGCATCGCCTGTGCGTTGACCTCGTCGCAGACGGCCTGGCTTTGTTCGCGCAGCGCTGCGATTACCGGAACAACTTCCTTGGAGCGCTCGATGCAGGTGTAGCGGGCGATTTCCTCGTCGAGCAGCCGATCCGCCAGCACCGCAGCGGCTTCGCGATTGCCCTGGCCCTCCTGAATCACCTTGTCGAGGTCATCGATGGTGTACAGGTAGACATCGTTGAGGTCCGCAACGCCTGCCTCGATGTCGCGCGGCACGGCGATGTCGACGGCGAAGATCGGTTTGTGCTTGCGGGCCTTGAGCGCCGCCTTCATTTGCGCGACGGTGATGATGGGGTCGGTTGCGGCCGTCGACGTAATCAGGATGTCGGCCTCTGGCAAGGTGCCTTCGATCTCCGACAGTGGCAGCGCGAAGCCGCCGAAGCGACCGGCCAGTTCCCGCGCCCGATCGACATTACGATTGGCAACAAACAGGCGGCCGATTTCTTTCTTGTTAAGGTGCTTCGCAACCAGCTCTATGGTCACGCCTGCACCGACGAGCAACGCGGTGTGCTTCTTGAAGCCGGCGAAGAACTGGTTCGCCAGGTTAACGGCAGCCGACGCCACAGACACCGGACTTGCCCCGATCTCCGTATCGGTACGAATTTTCTTGGCAACACCGAACGTATGTTGAAATAACAGGCTCAGCCTGCGGCCCAGCGTCTCGGCCTGCTGCGCATGACGGAATGCGTCTTTTAATTGACCCAGGATCTGCGGCTCCCCAAGCACCATGGAGTCGAGGCCGCAGGCAACGCGGAAGATATGGCGGATCGCGGCCTCATCCTGCAGCGTGAACAATGAGTCGCCAAATGAAGCATCGAGATTACGATGCTCCTGCAGCCAGGATTGCAGTCGCTCACGCCCGCCGTCACGGGTCATCACGTAGAACTCGGTGCGATTGCAGGTCGACAACAACACGGCTTCATCAACGCCATCGAGCGCTTTAAGACTCTGCAGCGCGCGCGGCACCTCGTCACCCGCGAACACGACTTGTTCGCGAACTTCCAAAGGTGCCGTGTTATGGTTCAGCCCGAGTATTTGCAGCGGCATGATGGTCTTGGAGTAGCGCCGATTTGGCGATCGATAGATATAAAGGTCCGTATGATAAGCGAACTGAACCGCGAGTTCCCTGTCTGTGATAAAAACGGACGACTTTATTTATGATTGAAAACCGATACTGGCTGCCGGCGGCGCTCCTGCTCGCGCTCGTCACCCTGGCCATCCCCGGGGCATATGCCCGGGATCCTGATGCCGCTGCGACCGACGCTTATCTGGCGCAGGCCGAGAGCGCAATGCAGGCCGGGGACTACCGGGAAGCCGCCGCCGAGTACCGCAAGGCCGCAGAAGCCGGCGCCAGTGCCGCGACTGCCGGCATAGCGACCCGCCTGGCATTTGCTTACCGCTTCAATGACGAGTCGCTCCGCGCGGCCAAGCGCTGGGTCAAGCTGGACCCTGACAGCGATGAGGCCCGGCTGTACCTCGCGCAGACCTACTTCCGACTGGGTGATATTGGCAATGCGCGGCGCCAATACGCCCGAATTATCGAATCCAGT
>JBATID010000176.1:0-1644 GCA_049667545.1 Woeseiaceae bacterium | reverse complement strand
GCGCGGCACCGCACTATCTCAAAATGCACGGCCAGATCGAGTCGCCGGCTGATTTGATTAACCACCGTTGCATGGTGTATTCGAACCTCTCCGATCCCAGCAAGTGGGCATACCAGGAAAAAGACGGCAGCAAGCATATGATCGAGGTGCAGCCGGCGTTGCAGGCAAGCAGCGGCGACTTCCTGACAAACGCCGCAGCGCTCGGCATGGGCATCGTCATGCAACCCACCTTCATCGCGTCCGAAGCGATTCGACGCGGCGCGCTGGTACCGATTTTGACCGACTACGTATGGCCGACAACACCCGCCTATGCGATTTATCCGCCAACCCGTCATCTTTCCTATCGCGTGCGGGCGTTCATCGACTTCCTGGCCGAACGTTTTGCCGGCGTACCGGCATGGGATCGAGACTGTGAAACGGTTATTGCGGAGGCGAGCTTAGCGATTTAAAAGCCGCCAGCGCGCGTTCGCGCGACTCTTTGAGATCGACAACCGGCGCGGGATAAGTGTCGCCAGGTACAATGCCGGCTGCAGCGAGGATATCTGCCGGCGCCTCCCACGGTGCATGAATATGTTTGTCCGGCAGATCTGCAATTTCCGGGACATACCGTCGCACGTACACGCCGTCCGGGTCGAAGCGTTTGCCCTGTGTGACGGGATTGAAAATCCTGAAGTAGGGTGCAGCGTCCGCACCACAGCCGGCGATCCACTGCCAGCTTGCGCTGTTGCTCGCAAGATCGGCATCCAGCAGCGTGTCCCAGAACCAGCGTTCGCCGTGGTGCCAGTGCAGCATCAGGTTCTTCACGAGAAATGAGCCAACAATCATCCGCACGCGATTATGCATATAGCCGGTACGCCAGAGCTCGCGCATGCCGGCGTCGACAATCGGGTAACCGGTAAGGCCGCGCTGCCATCGCTCGAGCGCCTGGGCATCGTCGCGCCACGGAAACCGGTCGAATTTGCGCTGCAGGTTGCGCGTTGGCAGCTCCGGCTGGTTGAAAAGCAGGTTATAGGAAAATTCTCGCCAGCCCAGCTCGCTGAGAAAACAGTCGGATTGTTCGTCGAGGTCCAGTCCGGTACCGGAATCGTCGACCGCGTACCACGCCTGGTTGGGCGAGATTTCACCGAAATGCAGGTGCGGTGAGAGCCGCGAGACGTTTTCCTGGTCGGGCCGATTGCGACCCTCTTTATAGTCCCTGATGCCGCTGGCCAGAAAATTCTTGAGGCGTTTCTTTGCGCCCTGTTCGCCCGGCACCCACGTGTCTGCAATCTCCCCGTACCAGTTGATTTGGGGCAGCAGATCGAGCCCGTCCAGCGTCAGTTCCTTGTCTATCGCATGAAAACGCAATCCTCGCGGTTTTGATAAGGGTTTGCGGGGCAGTATGCCGTTCTCCAGGCACCCTCTGCGATAAAACGGGGTGAAAACCCGGTACGGCGTGCCGTCCGGCTTGTTCGTGTTGGGTGGATCAAACAGCAGCGAGCCGTTGAAACTTTTCACGGTCACGGCCGCATCGAGCAGTTGCTCTTTGAGTGCTGTATCGCGCGTAATGGCCCATGGCTCGTAGCGCCGATTCCAGTAGACGGTATCCGCGGTTGCTGCAGCGGCCAGTTCCGGCAGCAGTTTCTGCGCATCGCCTTTGAGGAA
>JBATID010000175.1:0-3662 GCA_049667545.1 Woeseiaceae bacterium | reverse complement strand
GTCGTGCAGGCGGCGACCATCGCTTACGACACCACACTGAATGCACGCTCGCAGCTCGCGTTGCAGGAACACAATCTGCGGATCACTCGTGCCAACCTGGAGCTCGCGGAGGACCGCGTGCGTCTCGGCACCTCGACCCGGGCTGACGTGTATCGATGGGAGGCAGAGGACGCTCGTTCGCAGATCGCAGTGAACAGCGCCAGGGCGGCATTGAACCGGGCGTGGGAAACACTGAATCGAATCGTGCAAAAGCCACTGGGCCAGCCATTAGCGTTAAAGGAAGCGAACTTCGACGAGCCGTTTGCCATGTCATTCAGCGAATTCGATCAGATGATACAGAGCCCGGAAGACTACGATCGTTTCTCGCGTTTTTTCATCGACCGGGCGCTGCGCCAGGCGCCGGAACTCGAACAGCTGGACGCGCAAATTGCAGCTAAACGCCGAGAATACGTCAGTCAAAAGCGTGCGTACTGGTTACCCGATTTTACGATAGGCGGAAGTTATACCGACAATTTTGATCAATCGGGGCTAGGCGCCGGGTCGCAGGCCGGCCAGGAAATGCACGACTGGAGCGTGGGTATACAGGCAACGCTGCCATTATTTTCCGGCGGACTAAAGAGAGCGAATGTGTCACGGGCGAATTTTGAGCTGCGACAGCTGGAATCGCTTCGAGCATCGACGGCATCTCGGGTCGAGGAGGGCATCCGCAACGAACTGCACACGTCGCAGGCGGCGTATCTTCAGATCGAGTTGTCAGCGATAGCCGCGGAGGCATCGCGCAAGAATTTCGAGTTGGTCAGTGACGCGTATGCGCGCGGCACCCTTAACATTATCGAATTACTCGATGCACAGGATTCCAGCTTGACGGCGTCTGCAGCAGCGGCGGAGTCTTCGTATAACTTCCTGATAACCATCATGTCGATGCAGCGAGCGATCGGCAGCTACGACTTTCTGCAATCACGAGAAGCGCAGGAAGAATTGGCAGCGCGCTTCCGATTGACTTTGACAGGAACAAGAGAATGAAAAACGGTCTGTTCACAATCCTCGTTGCCGTGCTTGTTCTGGGAGCATGCGGTAAATCCGATGAAGTAGCAGAAGAGCGCCTGCGGCCAGTACGCTTCGTGACAGTGAGCGATGCCAGCGATTTTCGAAACCGCAGTTTTTCGGGAATCTCGAAGTCGAGCCGCGAATCGCGTTTAAGTTTTAAAGTGTCGGGGACTATCAAGAACCTGCCCGTGCAGATTGGCCAGCGCCTGCAAGCCGGGGACCTCATCGCCGAGATAGATGCGGCGAGCTACGTGTTGCAGGCACAGCAGGCACAGGCGACGCTCGTCGAAGCGCAGGCCAACGATCGCCGCGCCACGGCCAACTACGAGCGCACCAAGGGGCTGTATGCAAACAGCAATGCGTCGCTCAATGACCTGGAATCGGCGCGCGCGCAGGCAGAATCGGCCAGCGCTGTTGTGCGGGCTGCGAGCAAGGCGCTCGAGATTGCCAGGCTTAACGTGTCATACACCAGGCTGACCGCAGACTCGGACTGCTCCATCGCGTCGCTGAACATCGAGGTCAACGAAAACGTCATGTCTGGCCAGCAGGTTGCGGCCGTGAGCTGCGGCGATGCCTATGAAGTGACGCTGGATTTGCCGGAGAGCCTGATCGGCAGCGTCGATGAATGGACGCCGGTCACGGTTCGCTTCGGCGCGATTCCTGATACGGAATTCAGCGGCGAGATATCGGAGATCGCGGTTGCCTCGGGTGCGGGTGCCGCCGCCTTTCCGGTCGTTATCAAGATCATTGGCAGTCACCAGTCGTTACGCTCAGGGCTCGCCGCCGATGTGACCTTCAAGTTCGACTCGGCCGCCTCTCAGGGTGGTGGCTACGTGCTGCCGGTCAATTCGGTCATTTACGATCCCAGCGGTACGTTCGTGTTTGTGGCAGTGCCCGGCGAGACTGCCGGCGAGGCCGTGGTTCGTCGTCGCGACGTCACGCTGGGTGAGTTGACGCAGTCAGGTATTGAGATTACCGACGGCCTGGCCGTGGGCGATCGAGTCATTACGGCGGGCATCTCAGTGATTCGTGACGGGCAGCGCGTCCTGGTTGCCGAGTCCAGCTAGGAGCAGCAACTTTCGTGAATTTCACTGCCGCAGCCATCGACAGGAACCGCGTTACGCTGACGATCGTCGGCCTGGTGGTCATTGCCGGCTTGTTCGCGTTTCAGAGCCTGCCGAAAGCGCAGGATCCGGGCTTCATCGTCCGTACGGCCGTGATCACCACGCGGTTTCCCGGCGCGAGCCCCGAACGTGTGGAGCTGCTGGTCACCGACAAGATCGAGAAGAAAATTCAGGAAATGCCGGAGATCGATTCGATAATCAGTGAGTCGCGCACCGGCATTTCGCTGATTTACGCGAACTTCAAGGAAAGCTACAAGGTAATGCGGCCGATCTTTGATGATCTGCGGCGCAAAGTTGACACGGTCACCGCTGATCTTCCGCAAGGCACCCTGACTCCCGAAGTCAATGACGAATTCGGCGACGTTTTTGGCAGCGTCTACACGCTGTCGGGCGACGGTTTTTCCTACGCCGAGCTGAAGACGGTTGCCGATGAACTGCGCGATGAGCTCCTGAAGGAACCGGACATTGCCAAGGTCTCCATTCATGGTGAACAGCAGGAAGTTATTTTTGTTGAATACAACAATGCGCGACTGTCGGAACTCGGCCTGTCGCCGCAACAGCTGTCGGCCTCGCTGGCGGCTGTCAACATCGTTTCTTCGGGCGGAGATATTCTCAGTGGTCGCGAAAGAATAACGCTCGAGCCCAGCGGCAACTTCGAGTCGATTGAGGACTTGCAGCGGACCGTTATTCAGCTGCCGGGCGGGGCCCTCGTTTATCTCGAAGATATCGTTGATATCTATCGTGGCTACAAAGACCCGCCGCAGAGCATCAGTCGTGTCAATGGCGAGCCGACACTGGCAATTGCAGTTTCGATGCGCGACGGTGGCGATATTCTCAAGCTGGGCGAGCGACTCGATGTCCTGATGCCGGAGCTGGTTGCACGGTACCCGTGGGGAATCGTGATCGACAAAGTGTGGTTCCAGGCTGACCTGGTTGCGAACGTTGTAAGGTCATTCTCATCCAGTCTTGCCCAGGCGATCGTGATTGTTATTCTGGTCATGGTCGCGTTTCTCGGGCTGCGTACCGGTCTCGTCGTGGGGTCGCTGATTCCGACAACTATCATTGCGTCGGTTTTTACGATGCAGATCTTCGACATTTCGATCAATCAGATTTCCCTGACGGCGCTGATCATCGCGCTGGGTCTGCTCGTCGATAACGCCATTGTCATTGTTGAGTCAATCCTGGTCAGGCGGGAGAAGGGCCAGGACGCCGTTACCGCAGCCATCCGGTCGGGGAGGGAACTCAGTACGCCGCTGCTGATTTCGTCTCTGACCACGGCGGCGGCTTTCATGCCGATCGCCATGGCGAAGTCCGCGGTCGGCGAGTACACGTCGGATATTTTTTATGTTGTGTCGATTGCGCTCTTAACATCCTGGGTGCTGGCGATGACGTTAGTGCCGATGTTGACGACCGTGGCGTTGAAGATAAAACCGCGTACAGATAATGTCGGTGATTCCTTCGAGGGCCGCTGGTACAAGTTCTATCGCAATC
>JBATID010000174.1:0-2146 GCA_049667545.1 Woeseiaceae bacterium | reverse complement strand
CTGGAAGCCGTGTTCGCCCGAATACGCACCCATACCGCTGGCCCCAACGCCGCCGAACGGCAGTTCGTCGACCGCCATGAACATCATCGTGTCGTTGATGCAGGTACTGCCGCTGCTGACCTCGCTGACGAAACGAGCCTCGGCCGCTGAGTCGTTGGTGAAGATATAGGCGGCCAATGGGTGGTCTCGGTTGCGAATGAACTCTATTGCCTCGTCGAGGTTCCCGGCGCGCAGCACTGGCAGTATTGGACCGAAGATCTCTTCCTGCATGATCGCGCTATCAGGGGTAACACCGGTCAACACGGTCGGCGCAATGTATTTCGTTTCGCGATTGCTCTGCCCACCTATAGCGACGGTTCCGGATTGCAGTAGTGCGCTGACACGATCGAAATGCCGTTCATTGATGATACGCCCGTACGAATCCGAGGTCTCCGGGTTGTCGCTGTACATTTCACGCGTCGCTTTTTCAATCAGTGGCAACAACCTGGCTTCGGTGTCCGCGTCGGTCAGCAGGTAATCCGGCGCGATGCAGGTCTGGCCGGCGTTCGTGTATTTTCCCCAGGCTATGCGTCGTGCTGCCGTTTCGAGATTCGCGTCGGGCAAAACAACACAGGGGCTCTTGCCGCCAAGTTCCAGCGTGACCGGCGTCAGGTTTTTGGCAGCGGCCGTCATGATGATGCGTGCGACGTTGCTGTTGCCCGTATAGAGAATGTGGTTGAAAGGCAGTTCGAGCAGGGCCGTCGTTTCCGGTACGCCACCTTCGACGACGCGCACACAATCGGTGTCCATGTATTCAGGGATGAGCTTCGCGATCAGGGCCGAGGTTGTCGGCGATAACTCCGACGGTTTCAGGACCGCGCAGTTTCCGGCAGCAATCGCGGCGGCGTAACCGGCCAACGTCAGCTGCAGCGGATAATTCCATGCGCCGATGATCAGCACCGTGCCCAGCGGCTCCGGTCGCAGCCAGCTCTTGCCCGGCCGCGCGATCAGCGGCGTATGCACCTTGCGCGGTTTCATCCAGCGCTTGACGTTCTTCCGGTAGTACGCCGCGTCGCCGGCGACGTAGGCGATCTCGGCAGTCCAGGATTCCAGGCCATGCCTGCCGAGATCCTTATGCAGCGCATCGATGATGTCGCCCTCCCGCTCTTTCATCATGCGCTCGAGGGCCTCGAGTTGCCCTTCGCGCCAGGCAAGATCGTGCGTTCGTCCGGCACGGAACGTCGCCTTCAGGTCGGCGAACGTGTTGGTGAAACGTGGTGCCCTTGCGGCTGAGGTCTCGATATCTGTGGTGGCTGGATGCGTCATGATTGTGGTCCGGATCTACCAGATAAGGGCCGGAAACGGCCTTGAAGCGACAATTGTACGGCACCGATGGTGCCAACAGCGAAGGATATTTGCGCCAGCGGCCTCTTACCTCCATGAACCGTTATTTACCAGGCATGCCCCGTAATTTCGCGCCGGCGCACGCCGCTCGAACATCGATTGCCAAACAGACTGCGAGCTGATGTAAATAGAGATAGTGACTACCGACACACCACAAATCGATCAGGACAGGTCGCTCGCCACGCGGGTCGCTGCTGGTGATCAGGCGGCGTTTGATATTTTCTTCAAGGAATATTTTCCGCGGCTGTTTCGTTTCACCTTGTCGAGAGCTAACAACGACCCGGATCTTGCCGAAGAAATCGTGCAGCGCACCATGTGCATTGTTGTGCGCAAAATGGGTACATATCGCGGTGAAGCATTGTTGTTTTCCTGGCTTTGCCAGATTTGCCGCAACGAAACGGCGACGGTGTTCAAACAGCGCAAAATCGAAATGCAACAGGAACTGCGCATCGAGGATCATCCGGCCGTACAGGCAGCGCTGGAATCAATGGCCATTAATGACGACCGGCCGGATGCTGAACACCGACGTGGCGAGATCGCGCATTTCGTAAAGACAACTCTGGAATATTTGCCGGCGAACTATGCAACGGCACTGGAGATGAAATACATACAGGGCTGCAGCGTTGCCGAAATCGCTGCCAGGCTCAATATTGGCACTAAAGCGGCGGAATCAGTACTAAGCCGCGCGCGGGCCGCATTTAAAGACGGGTTCAAGTCCCTGTGGGATTTCGAGCCCGGATTCATCGTTGACTGAGCATTAAGC
>JBATID010000173.1:0-1904 GCA_049667545.1 Woeseiaceae bacterium | reverse complement strand
CAACGTGGCGGCGCAGCAGCGGACCGTGGCCAACAGGTGGACCGTGATCGCAGTTACGATCGCGACCGCATGAGTGATCGGGATCGTACGTTTGATCGCGACCGTACGCAGGATCGTGATCGCACGGACACACCTCAGCAAGACCGTGACCGGGATCGCATTCAAGATCCCGCTAATCTCGGAGACCGGGAAATCTACGGTAATGAACTCATGACGCCGGCCGAACGTAATCAGTATCGCAACGAATTGGGCAGCGCGAACACACAGGAAGCACGCCAGAGAATCCAGGCAAAGCATGAAGAAATGATGCAGCAGCGCGCCCTGCAGCAGGGCCAGGACCTCGTACCTCCGGGTCAGGGGCCGGTTTACGGTGGCGAGCTAATGAGCGTGCAGGAACGCAATGAGTACCGCGAGCAACTGCGTTTGTCTAATTCCGAAACCGAGCGTCAGCAATTGCAGGCGCAGCATCGCGAAAAGATGAACGAAAGAGCCCGCGCTCTAAATCTCAAAATCGAGGAAGCTGAGTAACCCCCCCCCATTTACCAGCATCCTCCAGGTTGGGGCCGGATTAACTCCGGCCCCATTTTTCCCAGGGAGCGGTACCCGATATTTGAAGTTTGAACGGTCGACGAGCCGCTGCATCAGTCAGGACAGGATAATGAAACTGAAACCAGTTCAAATCATGCCGTTGCTCGGCTGCGCAATCATGCTGCAAAGCGTGTCAGTGGCGGCCCAGGATAACGATCCGAAGTTCACACTGTCGACGGGTATCGATTTCACCAGTGGTACCTATGGTGGTGACGTGGATATCGAAGATACCTACGTTCCGCTGACGGCGACTGTTGACTATAGGCATGTCGCGTTTCGCCTGACAGTGCCGTACCTGAGTGTAAAGGCGCCAGAAGGTACGATTTTCGATCCGGGTGGCGAGCCGCTACCCGGTTCCGGTTCCCTGACTACTGAAAGTGGCCTGGGCGATATTATCGGCAGCGTCACGTTTTACGACGTTATTAATAGCGAGGCGCTGGGTCTCGCGATGGATTTGACCGGCAAAGTCAAATTTGGGACGGCCGATGAGGACAAGGGACTCGGTACCGGCGAGAGCGATTACTCGGTGCAGGCGGACTTCTACAAGTTTGTCGACGATTTCACATTGATGAGCTCCGTCGGCTACAAGTTTCGTGGTGAACCAACCGGGCTTGATCTCAACGACGTGTTCGTGGCCTCGCTGGGCGGAACCTACAAGTTCACACCCGATGTGAACGGTGGTCTGTTTTTCGACTACCGTGAGTCTTCGATCAGCGACCGTGATTCTATTCAGGAATTGAGTGCGTTCGTATCACGTCGGGTCAACGAGAATTGGCGATTGCAGGTCTATGGCCTGACCGGGTTCACCGACAGCAGCCCCGATTGGGGCGGCGGAATCCGGATCAAGAGAATCCTGGGCCGGTAGGGAAACATGCCGACTGCGTTCGGTCACAATCTTTGAGCGATTGGCAGCCCCACTCTTGCCACTGTTCCACCGCCATCTCGTGGCAACAGGTCGATCGTCCAACCGTGCTTGTTCGCGAGCTGGCGGGCGATGGCAAGCCCAAGGCCACTCCCGCCAGTTCTGCTGCTACGCGCCGTCTCGAGGCGATGAAAGGGACGAAATACGGCATCCGCCTGATCGGCCGGAATGCCCGGGCCACGGTCGCAAATTTCAACCGCAATGGCGTGCCCATCGCACTGCAGTTCAATGTCAATCGGTGCGTCGCCGCCGTAGTGAGCAGCATTTTCAAGTAAATTTGCTAACAGGCGTCGCAGTGCGACAGGGTCGGCGGTGTACGGGCACGGCGTCTCGCAGCCGCTCAGTCGTATATCGAATCCGTCGCGCCGCAAGTCGGCTGCCTGTTCCTCAATGG
>JBATID010000172.1:0-2924 GCA_049667545.1 Woeseiaceae bacterium | reverse complement strand
TGATCTGCGGTGTTTACGGCATCGGCGACATCAACAAGTTGGGTCGCGTGGGCGTCAAGGCGTTCGGGTTGTTTATTTTGACGACGACGCTCGCGATAACGCTGGCGATCGCGGCTGCCGCCATCGTCGGCCCGGGAGAGGGGTTCGAACTTACCGGCGATCAGGGTGAGTTCACTGCGCCGGTGGCGCCACCGTTGGCCGAAGTCATCATCGACCTGATTCCGGGCAATCCGGTTGCGGCTTATGCCGAAGGCAACATGTTGCAGATCATCTTTTTTACGATCCTCTTTGCGGTGTGCATGCTGATGGTTGGCGAGCCCGGTCGTAAGGTCGCCGAAGGCGCGGAGCGGCTTAACCAGATCATGATGCAGGTGGTCACCGTCGTTATGCACGTTGCACCTTACGGTGTGTTCGCCTTGATGGCGAAGACCTTCGCATTGCAGGGCCTGGGTTTGATTCTGCCGATGATTGCCTATTTCGGAACGGTCGTCGTGGTCTTGCTGTTGCACGCCACCGGCACGTTGATGCTGTTGTTAAAGCTGCTCGCGGACATCAGTCCAGTGATGTTTATCCGCAAGATGCGCACCGTGCAGATATTCGCGTTCAGCACCTCGAGCTCGAACGCCACGATCCCCGTCACGCTGCGCACCACGGAAAGGCGCCTGGGTGTGGACAATCCAACCGCGTCTTTCATTGTCCCATTTGGCGCGACGATCAATATGGACGGCACCGCGATCATGCAGGGCGTGGCGACCATTTTCATCGCCAATGTCTACGGCGTCGAATTGGGCCTTAGCGGGTACCTGACTGTGATCGGCATGGCCGTGCTGGCCTCAATCGGTACGGCGGGGGTGCCCGGGGTTGGCTTGATCATGCTGGCGATGGTGTTCAACCAGGTCGGTTTGCCCGTGGAGGGCATCGCGCTGATCATGGGCGTCGACCGATTGCTGGACATGATGCGCACCGCCGTCAACGTGACCGGTGATGCGGCGATCACGACTATCGTGGCCAAGAGTGAGGGCAGCCTGGACGAGAAAATTTTCTACGATCCCGACGCGGGCAACGTTGAGGAAATACATCTGCCGCACCGCTCGAAGTAGGTCAGTCAGCGATCGCCCGCTACGTGCCCTCCGGGGTGCAAGGCGGGCTCCTACAGTCAGCTATCGGCCGCGAGGCAGTTTATTGCAACAGGTCTTGTGCGGCCAGTACGTCCTGGTTGATGGCGACATCAGCGCTGGCTCTAAGTGCCTGCACAAACGCGACAAAATCCCCGATGCCGGACTGGTCCGCAAGCTGCAGCTTGCCGGCATCACGCTCGGCCAGCGGAATCGCCTCGGGCCTGCCGGGAATGACGGCGTCAACGCTGTACACAACAACGCCGCCCGCCTCGGTGCGGCTGCTGCCCATTGTCGGCGCATCCTGGGTCGGCTTCACGGCCGTGAAGACAGCGGCCGCAACCGACGGATCAACCTCGCCGGCGTCTCGCGTTAGAGCAACCGGCGCGGCAGCCGCAACGCCGAGCGCCGCGGCGGCCTCGGCAAACGTCTGGCCCGCAGCAATGGCGGCCAGCATTTCGTCAGCCCGCGCGCTCATCAGGACTTCCGCCTGTTCGGCTTTGAGTGCTGCTGCCACCTGGTCACGAACAGCGTCCAGCGGCTGACGCGTCGCCGGAGTGTGGCTGGTAACAACAAATACGGCAGCGCGACTGTTGTCGAGTTCGATGACCTCGGACAGCAAGCCGCCCGCCAGCATCGCCTCATCGAATACCGCCTCGATCGCCAACGGGTTGGCACCCAGCGGCTCGCCACCCTGGCGCGTAAATCCTTCGATCGTTTTGATCTCGGCGCCGACCGCCGTCGCCAGCTGGTTGATGTCCGTGGCATCGAACAACGTGTCGGACAGTTTGCGCTCGAGCTCGCGGTACAGACTCTCGGCCTGCTGATCCTGCAGCTCAGTCGTGAGCTCGGCACGAACCTGCTCGAGCGGTAACGGGCCGCGCTCGAGAATCTTGTCCAGGCGCACGACATGGAACCCGAAGTCAGTTTCAACCGGACCGTCAACGTCGCCCTCGTCCATCGAGAAGATCGCACCACCGAGTTCGTTCTCGAGCTGGCTGCGCGTCAGCACACCAAGGTCGCCGCCGTTGCCCGCCGTACCACTGTCAGCGGAAGACTCACGCGCAAGCGCCTCAAAAGACTCGCCGGCACGCACACGCGTCAGTAGTTCCGTGGCCGTCGCACGCGCCGCGTCCTTATCGTCACCAGCTGCGATGAGGATATGCCGCGCCTGGCGCTGTTCATCCTGCAGGTAACGGTCCTTGTTGATCTCGTAATAGTCCTGCAACGCCTCGTCAGTCACGCTCACGTCCGCCGCAACATCGCTGCGCGAAACTTCAACGTACTGAATGTCGGCCGATTCCGGGAGCTGGTACAGCATGGAATTGTTGTCGTAAAAGGCCGTGATCATCTCGTCGGTCACGGTAATGGCGTCTGCCACGGAGGCAGGATCAATCGTTGCCAGCCGCACAACGCGCTGCTCCGCGGCAAGATTCAGGAAACGCCGGTATTGCGACGGCGACACCAGCGCCGAACCGCGAATGGCGCGTTGCAGCTGTTCCCGGCGCAACGCGATTCGCTGTGATGCCTCGAAACGTGCGGGCTCATAACCCGCCTGCGCCAGCAGATTGCGATACGTTTCCAGGTCGAACTTGCCGTCCACCTGGAACTCCGGTGCCCGCTGGATCATCGCGGTGACCTGCTGGTCGCTGATCTGGTAGCCGACTTCGTTGAGATAGTTGTCGATCACACGTTGCTGCACCAGCTGCTCGATAATATTGCCACGCAGCTGCTGGCGGAATTGCTCAGGCAACTGTGCGAATTGCGGATTGCTCTGCAGCTGCTCCCGGTAGGCGTTTTCAAACTGGT
>JBATID010000171.1:0-1841 GCA_049667545.1 Woeseiaceae bacterium | reverse complement strand
TGATCGACGAGGGCAGAGTAAAAGGCGACGCAGCATACAAGGTGTTCGACCTCGGTCTGCTCGTTGGGGGCATGGGCAAAGTGTTCATGGCCGGGTCCGAAGCCGACAGTCGGAATATGGTGCATGCCGGCCGTGGCGACCCCGTTGGTGCTGAAGGTCCAGTGTCCGACCTCCGGTTCCTTGTCAAACGCTTCCCGGTAAGCCGTCATTGCAGCTTGCACCGGTGCTTCGTTTTCGGCCATCTCCCATGTGGGGTAGTACTTGCGTGTGGGATAGGTCAGCCCGGTATGACTGGGCACTGCGTAGTCGAGCACTGTGACGGTCGCGTCCGCTCGTTTGACTGACGGCAATGCGAGAATCTCCGCCACGGAGGTCTCCTCGGTCTCGCCCATGGTCAGGCGGCGATCAAGATGTATCGTGCAGCCGTCGGCCACGGCGCAGAGACTGGGCGAGGTCGAGCGAATCTCGCTGATGGTCACAGTCCCTTTGCCGAGCGGGTCGCGCGGTTCAAGGCGTTCGTTGAGTTTCTCGATGTCGGCGATGATTCCGGCCATCTTGTAAACGGCGTTGTCACCGCGCTCGGGTGCGGAGCCATGGCAGGACACGCCGGACGTGTGCACCTCCATTTCCATGCGGCCGCGATGCCCACGGTAGATACGCAGGCTGGTGGGCTCGGTAATTACCACGAGGTCCGGGCGCAGTCCGCCTTCGTTGATAATGTACTGCCAGCACAAACCGTCACAGTCTTCCTCCTGCACGGTTCCGGTCGCGTAGAACGTGACATCGTCGGGGATGCCTCTTTTCTTCAGCACGGCGCCGGCATAGACGCTGGAGGCAACGCCACCTTTCATGTCACTGGTGCCGCGTCCGTAGAGAATGCCATCCTCGATGTCCCCGGAATGCGGATCACGATCCCAGAGCGTCGGGTCGCCGACATCGACGGTGTCCACGTGCCCGTCAAAGGCGATCACACGCGGTCCGGAGCCGATGCGGCCGAGGACGTTGCCCATGGGATCAATGGTGACTTCGTCATAGCCGATGCGCAGCATCTCATCGCGGATCCGATCAACGACCGCGCCTTCCTCGGAACTGAGTGAGGGGATGCGAATAATGTCCTGCATGAACTTGACGAGGTCCGCTTTCACTGCCATCGCATCAGCGTAATACGTACTGCTCATTCACCATCTCCGTTGTTGTTAAAGGCATCGATCAGGCGATCCCACTCGTCCACGATTCCCTGCGAAAAAATCTCGCGCCAGAAGTCTTCGTCCCAGAGTTGCCGTAATTCGTCCGATGTGCGGCCCTGTTGTTCGACCCAGGTGAAGTACTTGAAGTTGTGCAAGGCTTTCTGGTCGGCGTAGGTCAACTCGCGAACGTGATCGGGGGTTGTTCCCTGCAGGTAACGTCCGTAATGCTGGTCGGCCAGGTGCGTATTGTACGGCCCGTGTGTCTCACGCATTTCCTGCATGCGCGATAAATACAGCTCCATGGAGTCGGTTATCGGTGTGAAGATCACGTCGCGAGCATCCATGTCGTAGTAACGCGCCGCCTTGATACTCGCCACCAGGTTGCACAGCCCCGATATGCCGACACGGCCGAGCGCTTGAATGGTGTCGTCAGCCACTCCCTCACGACGCAGGCATGCCTTGCCTTCTTCCTCACTAAAAAGACGCATCAACTGCATGGTCTGTTCATCATCGACGGCCGCCACGAGGTTGGTGTTGCGCACGTTATGAATCCACGGAATATGCTTGTCGCCAATACCTTCGATGCGGTGTTCGCCGAACCCGAATTGCAGCAGGGTAGGGCACTGCAAAGCCTCGGTTGCCACCACGCGGATA
>JBATID010000170.1:0-1885 GCA_049667545.1 Woeseiaceae bacterium | reverse complement strand
ACAACGGGTTCGGACAGCGCACCGGCGCTTACGACCCGCTCAGCCTGGCGAATAATCCGGACCTTGTTGAGCGCATAACGCGCGGCGAACTCTTCTCGATCGGGCGTCACTACCTCGCCGGCAGCGTGACCATTGAAATGACGCCGCTGTGGGGCGTGACGCCTACCCTGTTGGCGAACCTGTCAGATCCGAGTGGCCTGTTGCAGCTCGTAACGAACTACAGCCTCTCCGACGACATGACGCTGCTGGGCAGCATCAACGTGCCGCTGGGCCCCAGGGGCAGCGAGTTCGGGGGTGTAAGTGCCGGCCCGCCGGACCGTTATCTGTCGGGCGGTGCGGGGTTGTTTGCCCAGATCGCCTGGTATTTTTGAGCGGCTGTAGCTAACGCTGCAGGCTGGTCATCAGTCGCCGAAAACCGGCCGCGATCTCAAGCTCAAACACCGGGTCCTTACTGTGGTCGTACTGTGAGACATCCACCTCCGGCTGGTTTTCGTCGAGCATTTGATCGATACGTTTGAACAGGTCACTTTCTTCCCAGTTCATGTGCCGCCGCAAGCGTTCGACATAGCCTGACATGTCGTCGATCAACTTCTGGCGGCGCACGGCGCCACCCATGTTGATGGCTTCCACGTCATCTCTCAGGGCGGTACCCAGCTCGGCGATCGCAAGATGATCGGCCGGCACGTCATCGAGTCCTTCGGCCAGATCCGGCCGTTCGAGGCGCAGCTGGCGATAGACGATGTCTTCCTTCGGGTGATGCACGGCGTCCGGATAGACGGTCATATAGCGCATGATTTCATCGATCAGCTCAAAATCCGGATCCTCGCCCGAGGTTGTGGCTCGCACGACATCGTCGAGCAAATCAAGAACGATGGACATATTGCGATGGTCGTCGCGCAGTTCCTGCATCAGCGTTTTGGCATTGGGTGACATCGGTACTCCCGGGTGTGTTAGCCAATCAGTATCGAACAGGCAAGTGGCAGCAAGCTATGCGGATTATCCCCTACGATGGACTATCTTGCAGCCGGAATACTGGCAAAATCGCGAGCAGCGTCCAGGCTCAGGAGCGCGTCGACCAGCGCGGCAACGAGGCTCTGGCTTGCCACCAGGAGCTCGCGGTTTACGTTCAGCAACGTGGATATTTCGACTTCACTGAGCTCATCGCGCGCAACTTCATTATAAATTCGATGACGCATGCGATTGTGCACTGCCTCGGCTTTTTCCTTTATCTGTACCAGCACCTCGAAGCGCACGTCGGGCAGGTCCGAGTTCCGCAACTGATCGAGCGCCTCGTAGAATTCTCTGGCGGCCTCGCGAAACTGATCGGAATAGGCGTTAAACCGATCGTTGACCGAACCACGGAATAACTCGAGGTCGGCCTGCACGTCCTTCATGCTTTTGGCCGCCTGCACCGCGTTCCGGATCGATGGAATAATCTGGCTGAGCCGTTCTGATTCATCGGCCTCGAGAGGCTGTCCCTGGAGCGCGAGTGCGTGCCGGAGAATTTCGCCTTCCAGTTGCTTGATTTCGGCATAACTGCGACCGAAGTCGACGGTCGCCTCAAAGACCTCCACGTTTTTGCGATCTTCCCGGCTGTCATAGAACGTGTGGTCGGCAGGCAGGCCCAACGTCAGCTGGTTCAATGCGGCCGCCTGGTCGATCAAACGCAGAGTTTCGCGTGTAAGGTTTTCAAGAGCGGCTTCGACGACTGCCGTGTCGCTGGCTTTGATGTGTCGAAGCAGCGGAATTGCGTCGTCGCGGAAACGCCGGTCAAGCCAACGGCTCAAGGGCGGGATCAGCGGCAGAAAGACGACGATGCCGATCAGGTTGAACAGGCTGTGAAACGCCACCAGCGCGAACAACGGGTCGCCGATCCCGAGCACAT
>JBATID010000169.1:0-7863 GCA_049667545.1 Woeseiaceae bacterium | reverse complement strand
AGCAGACCTGTATTCGCAGTCACCTCGACGAGCCGGTGGCCATTCGGGACGTCAAACGCTTCATCATGGACCACGAAACAAGACCGGACGCCGGGAAGTCGGCATCACTCGTCAGACCCAAGGTCGCAAGAGTTGCAATCATCGGGGCGGGGCCGGGTGGCATGGCGGCAGCATCCGAGCTGGCTCGTGCCGGACTTGAGGTGGACGTTTTCGAGCAGCACGCTCATGCCGGCGGCATGGTCAGCGGGGCCGTGCCCGAATACCGCCTGCCGCTGGCCGTTTTCGATCAGGACTTCAGACTGCTGCAGGATCTCGGTGTCCGGTTTCATTTCGGTAAACGCGCGGGGCATGACTTCAGCCTCGAGCAGCTGCGCAGCGACGGCTTTGAACACATCGTCATCATGGTCGGCGCCCAGCTCAGCAAGTTACTGGGGCTTCAGGGCGAGGATTGTGACGGTGTATTTGATGCGCTGCAGTTTCTGCGCAGCGCCCGTGCAGGCCACGTGATCGACTACGGCCGACGTGTCGGCGTCATCGGCGCCGGGGATACCGCGATGGACTGTGCACGCGTCGCCCGCCGGCAATCTCACGCCCAGGTCAGCCTGATCTATCGCCGCACCATCGACCAGATGCCTGCCGATCGCGAGGAGGTGAGGCATCTGCTCGACGAAGGCATTGACGTGCTGGAGCTGTGCAAACCGCAGCGGCTGGTGACCGACGACGGCCGGCTGAATACGCTCGTTTGCCGGCGCATGGCCTTCGACAACGATCGTGACGCCAGCGGCCGCAAGATTCCACACGAGATTGATGACGCCGATTTCGAACTGCCGCTCGACACCCTGATCCTCGCTATCAGCCAGAACGCGGTCCTGGACTTTCTGGATCACGAACCGATCGCCGTCAACGAACGCGGTTACATCAAAGTCGACCCCGTAACGTTCGAGACCTCGGTGCCCGGTATTTATGCCGGCGGCGATGTAGCCAACGACGGCCCCTCGTCCATCGTCAAGGCGGTGGCCGCTGGCAAGGCGATCGCTGACAGCATTTTGCGTCGCCGCCCAACCGATACCGCAACAATACCGGTAGCGCCGTTCGATCCGACGCCGCTGCTGCGGCGCCGCAGCCGCCGGGAATGGCGGGTCCCTGCTCCGCACACACCGCTGGATGACCGCGACAATTTCAACGAAGTGGTGCTTTCTTACAGCGAGCAACAGGCTCGAACCGAAGCTGCGCGCTGTCTGGACTGTGACACGTATTGCAGCATCTGCGTCGGTGTCTGTCCGAACCTTGCGCTGCAAACCTACCAGACGGCGCCCCTTGATCTGCGCTTGCCACAGCTGAGTCCGGATGGAAATGCCGTGCGCATTGAACCAGGCAGGCCCTACCGCGTGGCGCAGGCGTTTCAGGTTGCCGTGCTGACCGACTTCTGCAACGAGTGCGGCAACTGCACGACCTTCTGCCCCACGGCGGGGCTGCCATACCGCGACAAACCCCGGCTCTATCTCGACCGCCGGGAATTTGCGGCGCAGCAGGACAACGCGTTCATGGTGTTCAGGGATGCGGACCAGTGGGCCATGGAGGCGCGCTGGCAGGACGCAACCCACCGTATCGAACTCAACGGCAAGCTGGATTACACAGGACCGTCTTTTCGGGCGCGACTGAACCCGGAAACCTTCGAGGTTGAAGAGGCCAGACTCACCGACCGTACCGGCGCATTGTCGCTGGAGCCCTGCGCCACTATGTACGTCCTGTTGCGCGGCCTGCAGCAATCGATGCCGCACCTGCCGGCGGCACGGCCAGACAATCCGGAGGCGACGGGCGGTATCGCTGACCCGGGCTATAGGGAATAGCCACGACCGACCTGCGTCGTCGGTCAGTCTATTCTTAATAAAAAGAGGCTATTACGATGAGTTCCCTGCTGGTCACCAATGGACGCCTGGTCACTCTCGATGAAGACGATCGCTTCATTGAGAACGGCAGCATTTACATTGAAGGCAGCCGGATTGTCGATGTCGGTGAGTTTTCCCCGGACGCCTATGCGGCAGACCGGACCATTGATGCCGGTGGCAGCCTGGTGATGCCGGGGTTGATCAACGCTCACCACCATCTTTATTCGACGTTCGCACGCGGCTTCACGCCCCCCGGCCCCAAAGCGCAGAACTTCGAAGAAAATCTCAAGTCCCTCTGGTGGAAACTCGACGCCGCCCTGGACTCCGAGGACGTGTACTACTCCGCGTTGCTGGCCGTTATGCACGCCGCGCGCGCCGGGTGCACCACCATCATCGATCACCACGCCTCGCCGGCCTGTTGGGACGGCAGTCTCGACCAGGTCGAGCGGGCATTCAAAGACGTGGGCTTGAGCGGCTGTCTTTGCTACGAGGTCTCGGATCGCAACCAGGCTGGCGAAGGCATAGCAGAGAACGAACGTTACCTTCGCAAATGCCGCGACGCCGAGGACGGGCAGATGGCCGCGATGTTCGGCCTGCACGCGCTGATGACGCTCGGCACGAAGACGCTTGAGCGTTGTGCGGACATCGGTAATTCGCTCGATGCAGGATTCCACGTGCATGCGGCCGAGGATGAAATCGACGTGCGGCTGACCATGGATCGCTACGGGCGCCGCATCATGGACCGCTTTCTCGATTTCGCCATTCCCGGGCCGAAAACGATCTTCGTGCATGGCATCCATTTTGAATCGCGGGAACTGGACCTGCTGCGCTCGACCGACTCAATGCTGGTGAACGCCCCCGAATCCAACATGAACAATGGCCTCAGCGTCGCGCCGATCCTCGACATGCTCAAACACGGTGTGACCGTCGGCGTCGGTACCGACGGCATCTCCTCGCACATGATCTCCCAGGCACGCGCCATGTACCTGCACCAGCGTACCTGGCACCGCGACCCGACGGTCGCTTTTGTAGAGGCTTGCGAGATCCTGCTAAAAAATAATCGCAGCATCTGCAATCGCCTGTTTCGCGAACCTCGCGGCATGCTCGCCGCGGGGCAGCTGGCCGACGTCGTCATCCCGGACTACGTGCCGTTCACGCCGTTGAACGCCGCAACCTTCTACGGACACCTGCTGTTCGGGCTGAGTTTTGCGGGCGTTCGTACCAGCATCGCGCGGGGCCGGGTGATCGTCGAAGACGGCAAGCTGCCGCACCTCGACGAAGATGCCATCCGTGCCCGCTGCACGGAGCGGGCGGCCGCGATTTGGGCGAGGATTGCATGACACAGACGATTGAAACTGAACAGCAATGACTGACGCTTCAACAAGCCGCTGGGATAGCTACCATACGCCGGATTCGGTGGAGGAAGCGCTCGAGCTGTTGCAGCACTATGACGGCCGCGCTCGCGTCGTGGGTGGCGGCACCGACCTGCTCGTGGAAATACGGCGAGGTCTGCGCCGGCCGTTCGAAGCCATGGTCGATGTATCCGGCATCGCTGGCCTCGGCAGCATCAGCCGGACGCAGGATCACATCGTGATCGGCTGCGGCGTTACTCACGCCACGATTATCAGCGACGCGGCCATCGTCCGGCACGGTACCTGCCTGGCCGAGAGCTGCGGCGTCATCGGCGGGCCGCAGGTACGCAACGCCGGGACGCTTGCGGGCAACGTGGCGCACGCACTGCCGGCCGGCGATGGCACGATCGGCCTGCTGGCCCTGGGCGGCGAAGTTGAAATTGCCGGCGCCACGGGCACGCGCTGGATAGCCGCCAAAGACACGTTCCTTGGGCCGGGCAAGAGCGTCATCGATCGCCAGCGGGAAGTGCTGACGAGGCTGCGCTTCAAACCCACCGGCGCTCGCGAAGGCTCCGCGTTTCACCGCGTGATGCGGCCGCAGGGCCTGTGCCTGCCGATCATTTCCATGGCGGCGCGCCTTGCAGTGGACGGCGACACGATTACGGCCGCGAGCATCGGCATGGGGCCCGTCGGACCTGTCCCCTGGTTCGCCGATGCCGTGGCGGCGGTGCTCGTCGGCGGCACAACGTCGACCCGGCAGTATGACAAGGCCGTCGATGTCGCCCTCGACAACGTGACGCTGCGCACCAGCAAGTACCGCGCGACCGCGGAATACCGGACAACAATGATCCGGACGTACCTGCCGATCATCCTGGCCAGGGCCGCGGCACGCGCCGGGGCCAGACAATGAGCCGGCTGCAGATGACAGTGAACGGTGCCGCGATCGACATCGAGGTACCGGAGTCACGTTACCTGTCCGAAGTGCTGCGTGAGGACCTGCGGCTAACCGGCACCAAGATTGGCTGCAACGAGGCCGAGTGCGGTATTTGTACCGTTCTCGTGAATGGCACAGCGGTTGTCAGCTGCGTATTCCCGGCGTTCAAGGCCCAGGGAGCACGGGTTGAAACGATCGAGGGCGTGTCGCGCGACGGTGGTCTGCACGCGCTGCAGCAGGCGTTCCTGGATCACGGCGCCGTGCAATGCGGCATCTGCACGCCCGGACTGATCATGACGGCCAAAGGCCTGTTGGATCGCACCAGCGCGGCCGGCGAGGCGGTGACCGAGGCGAGCATCAAAACCGCACTCAAAGATTCCTACTGCCGCTGCACGGGCTACCAGAGCGTGATCAATGCAATCCTGCAGGCATCCGGCCAGGACGTTCCGCCGTATATCCCCGCGACCCAGGCACCCGGCCTCGCGGTAGGCAAAGCACAATCCAATCCCGACGCACTGGCAAAAATAACAGGCAGTGCCCGCTTTACGGATGATTACAAATTCCCCGGCATGCTCTATGCGCGCACCAAACGTGCCGGTGTGCCACACGCGCGCATTCGCTCCATCGATACGGCTGCGGCACGCAAGCTCGAAGGTGTGCACGCGGTGCTCACGCATGAAGATATTCCCGGTCGCAACGCACACGGTGTCGTGAGCATTGACTGGCCGGTGCTGTGTGGCAGGAAAGTCCGTTATGTCGGCGATGCCGTGGCGATCGTTGCAGCCGATTCCGAGGAGATCGCGGCTGCGGCACTGGCGCTGATCCAGGTTGACTACGAAGAGCTGCCCGCCGTCACCGATGTGTTGCAGGCGGCAAAGTCTGACGCGGCACTGGTTCACGAGGAGCGTCCCGACGGTAACCTCCTGAAGCACATCAAGGTCAGGAAGGGCGACATCGATGCCGGTCTTGCCGACGCCGACGTGATCATCGACCAGACCTATCGAACGCCGACCACCGAACACCTGTTTCTCGAACCGGAGTGCTCGATTGGCGTGCCGGCGGGTTACGACCCCACGACCTTCGGGGGTCGCTGCGATGCCCTCGCGGTGCGCGGCGAAAGTGCAAAGCATGACAAAACGACGATCTACGTGGGCAGCCAGATTCCGTACATCGACCGCGACCAGGCGGCCGCCACGCTTGGCGTCGACAAGAACGACGTGCGAGTGGTCGCCACGCTGATGGGCGGTGGCTTTGGCGGCAAGGAAGACATCGTCGGCCAGATTCATGCCGCCCTGCTCGCCGAGGCGACGCAACGACCGGTCAAAATGCTGTACTCACGCCAGGAAAGTCTGCTGGTGCACCCCAAACGGCATGCCACGATCATTCGCATTCGCACCGGGGCAACCAGCGACGGCAAACTCACGGCGGTGGAAGCGACGCTCTACGGCGACGGCGGCGCCTACGCCAGCCTCAGTGAAAAGGTACTTACCCGGGCAACGACGCATGCCACCGGTCCATACGAAGTACCGCACGTCAAGGTCGACTGCTTCGCGTTGTACACCAACAATGTTCCCTGTGGTGCGTTCCGTGGTTTCGGCGTTACCCAAAGCTGTTTCGCCGTCGAAAGCAACATGGACATGCTGGCGGAGAAACTCAAGCTCGACCCGGTCGAGTTCCGTCGCATGAACGCCCTGGATGTCGGCTCGGAGACATCGACCGGACAGGTGTTGCGAGAGAGCGTGGGTCTGCACGAATGCATCGACAAGGTCGAGCACGACATGCGCGCTGACGGTTTTCGCTGGACCTGGGATGAGGGCCATCGGCGCTTTGCCTGGGGCCTTGCGGTCGGCTACAAGAACACCGGGCTCGGCGGTGGCGCACCCGACAAGGCGACCGCCGAAGTTGAAGCGTGGCACGATCCCGAGAAGGGACTGATGGCCGAAGTGCGAACCTCTTCTGCGGAAATGGGCCAGGGATTACCCGGCGTACTGGCCGCCTGCGTGGCTGAAGAACTCGGCATTGCATCGGCACGCGTGAGCGTCCTGCTGGGTGATACCGATTTTTGCCCCGATGGCGGCCCGACAACGGCCAGTCGCCAGACCTATGTCAGCGGCAATGCGGCACGCCTGGCCGCCAAAGATGTGGCCGCGCAACTTGCCTCTGCGAAACCGCCAGCGAGAATCAAGGCGCAGCACGAATACTGGGCGCCCAGGACCAGGCCCCTGGGCAGCGGCGGCGACATGCATGTTGCTTTCAGCTTCTGTGCGCAAGCCGCGTTGTGCGAAATCGACATGCGCACCGGTGAGGTCAGCGTGCGAAAAATCATTGCTGCGCACGACGTCGGACGTGCGATCAACCCGCTGACGCTGGAAGGACAAATCGAGGGTGGCATCGTCATGTGTATCGGTTACACACTGACCGAGCACTACATCCAGGAAGACGGCATTCCCTGGACCAACGTGATGGCCCGTTACAAACCGCCAAGCATCACGCACGCGCCGAGAATCATTTCGCACATCGTGGAACACAACACGTCCGCCGGACCGTTCGGGGCAAAGGGTATGGGCGAGCTGCCGAGCATACCGACGAGTCCGGCCATCACCAATGCCATCTATCGAGCCACCGGAGTGCGCATGCGCAGCCTGCCTGTCGACCAGGACGAGCTGCTGCGAGCCATACGCTCCGATGCAACGGAAGTGGAACTCGCCTGGGGTGACCGGGACCCGATTCCCGACATTGACTTCGGAGCAAAATCTTGGACCTGATACCTGAAATTCGCGACGACGTTTTACGAAAGAGCATGGCACGTGCCCGTGCGCAGAATATTGTTCTGCCGACATTTGCCCAGCAAAAAAACCCGACGCTGGTGCCTGCCGCGATCAAGGAGAGGCTCAGGGACGTCGGCCTGTGGGATCTCGACCCGGCGAACCTGTTTCGGATCACCTGGAAGAACGAACCAGTCGAGCATGGCGGCGGTTTCAATGAGGGCAACTGGATCGAATTTCCGCCGGCGCTGACCGGCGTCGATGCCACCATCGTCGGAATTTGCGGCGAGTGGTTTCCAACCGGAGCACACAAAGTCGGCGCGGCTTACGGTTGCCTCGTCCCGCGCCTGGTGACCGGCGCGTTCGACCCGGATACACAGAAAGCGGTGTGGCCATCGACGGGCAACTACTGTCGTGGCGGCGCGTACGACTGTGCTTTGCTCTCCTGCCCGGCGGTAGCGATCCTGCCCGAAGGCATGAGTCGCGAGCGCTTCGAATGGCTCCGGGAAATCGGCACCGATGAGATCATCGCCACGCCCGGCACAGAATCGAACGTCAAAGAAATCTATGACAAGTGCTGGGAGCTACGGCACGAGCGCGGCGACAAGATCGTGGTCTTCAACCAGTTCGAGGAATTCGGCAACGCCATCTGGCACTACCAGATGACCGGCTCGATTATTGAAGAAATCTTCCGCAATCACTACGCGCATGGACGACGCCTGTCCGCCTACGTCAGTGCCACAGGCTCGGCTGGCACGATTGCGGCGGGCGACTACCTGCGAACTCAGCATCCTGATATCCGCGTGGTGGCAACCGAGGCTTTGCAGTGCCCTACCCTGCTGCAATTCGGGTTCGGCGAACACCGCATCGAAGGTATTGGCGACAAGCATATTCCGTGGATTCATAACGTGCGCAACACCAAC
>JBATID010000168.1:0-1902 GCA_049667545.1 Woeseiaceae bacterium | reverse complement strand
CGTTTATTTTCCAGCAGCAGGCGGTTGACCGTTTCCAGTTCCGCGGCGATCTTCGGGGTCAGTCGCGCCTCGAACAGTTCCGGCCGGACATGGACGATGTCGCAAATCGATTCCAGCGTGCCGTTGCCAATGGCCCTGTCGGAAGCGAGCAGCAAATTGTCCGCCGCCAGTTCCCCATCCGTGATCTCAACTTCATTTTCCGATACCAGCATCGGACGCAGTTGCAGGAACCCGAGGCGGGCATGGGCCTTGTCGGACAGATCCACCGCGAACTCGATCTCCACTGCGACCTGCATAGCCTGCTCGCTGATCGTTAACAGTTCCCTGATGGTCTCGTTAAGCGGAACGGATCCATAGACCAGCAGCGGGGCGAAGTCGATGACCGACGGGCCGGCGCGCGCCGTGCCGGGCAGGAAGCGGTCACGTTCCGCATCAAAGGTGGACGCTACCGCCGACAGGGTGTTGTCATAATCCGCCGCAGCCAGGTCCGCCTTGACCAGATACTCCGTTTCCACGGTTGGGTCGTATGCGGGCGGACGCCCCATGTTGACCGCCCAGAAGCCGAGTTGCGTGAGCCTCAGGATATCGCGCACGGAATTAAACGGCATCGGCGCCCGCGGACGGGTCGGGGTGTAAATCCACGAAGCGCCACCGTCGACGATGGTCTTGCCGAGCCCCAGGGCGAGGTTGACGACGCCGTCCTGCGGACGCGATCCGCTGGCGGGGAAGAAATTATACGATCGCGCGACGCCGGACACGTCGGGATAGAACCTCTCGTTATGGCGCTGTCCGACGACTTCCTGGATGATCAGCGCCATTTTCTCGTCGGCACTCGTCAGTGCGGTCGCGCGAGTGTAACTCTTGGCGCTGTTGAAATAGGTCGAAGCGTAGACGAGCTTGATCGCCTCGATCAGCCTGCGGAAACGCACGTCGACGTCGGGCTGGTTGTTGGGCAACATCTTCGTCCCATAAACGCCCGCAAACGGACGAAACAGTGCGTCTTCCAGCAGGCTGGAAGAACGAATCGCAAGGGGAGTGCGGATTTCCTCCGCCAGGGCACGCAGGTCACCGAGGATTTCGGCGGGCAGTTCCGCCCGCTGAAACAGTTCGGCCATTTGGTTGTCCGCGAGGTCCGAAAGCGCGGTTTCCATGAGCCCGTTTCGTTCCATGAAGGCGTCGAACACGCCGGTCGCGATGATGACCATCTTTGGGACGTAAACCCCGATGCCGGGAAAGTTATCGGCATTGAAACGCGCCGTGAGCAAATCCCTGATCAGCACCAACCCGCGCGCCTTGCCACCCAGTTCGCCTTCGCCGATACGTGTGATAGGCGAGGGCGACCGGAAGAAGCTTCGGTCGAACACAGGGACGTCCTGTCGACCGAAACCTGCAGAAGTCATGATGCAGCCATGAGCCGCATTACCAGGTTGAGATAGCCATTGGAATTTTGCCTGTTGATCATACCCAGCCCCGGTCGCGACAGGCGCGTGCGACACGGTCGACCGCGATGATGTAGGCAGCATCGCGCATGTACAGCTTCCGTTTGCGCACCATATCACTGACGGCGAGATAGGCGGCCGTCATCTTGGAATCAAGCTTGCCCAGCACCTCGTCTTTGCCCCAATAGTAGTTCATATTGCTCTGCACCTGTTCGAAGTAGCTGCAGGTCACGCCACCGGCATTGGCCAGGAAGTCCGGGATGACGAGCAGGCCGCGTTCGCGCAAGACGGTGTCTGCGCCTGTCGTTGTTGGACCGTTGGCGCCTTCTGCGATGATCTTCACGCGGGCGCTCACGTCATTGACGTTTTCCTCGTTGATCTGGTTCTCCAGCGCGGCCGGGATGAGGATGTCAACATCCTGCTTGAGCCAGTCGTTGCCCGGAAGAACCTCGTACCCCAGGTC
>JBATID010000167.1:0-2467 GCA_049667545.1 Woeseiaceae bacterium | reverse complement strand
CCTGGTGTGCTGGCTGCAGGGCCGAGCACGGCTTCCTGTTGAAGCTGGCGGCCGACCAACCGGTCCCGATCTACGGCATCAACTGGCGCGATACTCGCCCGGAAGCGCTGACCTGGATCGAGCAATTGGGCAACCCCTACGTAGCCTCGGCTTTCGACGGCAGCGGACGGGTGGGGATCGACTGGGGTGTCTACGGTGCTCCGGAGACATTTCTCATCGGGCCCGATGGCATAGTGCTGCACAAGCACCTTGGCCCTCTGGACCAACGTGCGTGGCAGGAAGATTTTATTCCAAAGATCCGTGCGGCCGGGGGTAACTTATGATTCGTTTCGTTGCGGCGCTGCTGGCCGTTTTCATGTGCTCTTCGGTCATTGCAATCGACAGCGACGTCGCGTTCGAGGATCCGAAGCTGCAGGCACGCTACGAGAAACTGATCTCGGAAGTGCGTTGCCTGAAGTGCCAGAACCAGAGCATCAAGGATTCCAACGTTTTCCTCGCCTCTGACTTGCGCCGCGAGATTCGTCGCCTGATCGCGGAGGGCAAAACGGACGCGGAGGTGGTCGACTTCCTGGTGACACGTTACGGCGAGTTTGCGCTGTATCGTCCGCGCGTGAGTGGCAAGACGTTGTTTCTCTGGATAGCACCATTTTTCCTGGTTATTTTTGGAGGCTTCACGTTGTATCGGATCGTGCGGCATCGCATGACGTTACCGATCAATGAAGAGACCGAATCCAAGGGAGCGACACACTGATGTTCTGGGTCATTATTTCGGCGTTATGCCTGCTCGCCGTGCTGTTCGCTACCTGGCCAATTTTCAAACGTGCGGGACGCCTCACACCGATGTTGGCTGGTGTCGCCGTATTTACCGTGGCGCTGTCTGCCGGTCTTTACAATCATGTTGGCGAACCGAATTTGCCGTCGGGCCGCGGTGGTGGCGACGACTTGCCGGACATGAACGTGGTGATGCAGGCGCTCGAGGCGCGATTGCAGAAGGACCCTGACGACATCAACGGCTGGAAGATGCTGGGGCGCTCGTACATGACGATGCGCGAGCATGGTAAAGCGGTTGCGGCTTACGAAAAAGCGATGGAGATCGAACAGGGTGAAGTCGCACAGACGCAGGTTGACCTGGCGCTGGCGATCCTGGCGCGTGATGACGCGCGCGTCATCGATGGACGCAGTGCGGCACTGATCGAACAGGCGTTGGCGATAGAGCCGAATAACCAGCCGGCGCTGTTTTATTCAGGGACCGCGGCTGCGAGTCGCGGGGACACCGAGCTGGCGGCGTCTCGCTGGGAAATATTACTGGGCCTGAATCCGCCCGACGAGATTCGGGGCATTCTGGAACAGCGTGTTGCCGAATGGCGCGGTCAGCCGGTAGCCGCTACTGATTCAAGTGCGGGCTTGCCGGCCGAGCACCCGCCCATCGAGCAATCGGTCGAAGGGGCTGCAGCGCCCGCGGAGACGCTGCCCGCGGCGGATCCGGACGCCGTTGTGACGGCTCGGGTCGCGTTGTCGGACACTGCGCGTCGCGCGCTCACGGCAGACGCCAACGTGTTCCTGATCGCTCGCGATCCACAGCAGCCGTCGCCACCGATTGCGGTCTCGCGACTGCGAGTCTCGGAGCTGCCCACCGTCATTTCGCTGGGTGATGCCCAGTCGATGGTCGCGGGTCGTGCGTTGTCCGGTTTTGCAGAGTTCGAGCTGCTGGCACGAATTTCTCTGTCCGGCGGACCGGCTGCGGCATCCGGCGACTGGTTCGGGTCATTGATCGTGCGTCCGGCGGATGCTAACTCAGTGTTTCTGGCAATCGACCAGCAGGTACCCTGAACGCGCGCCAGAGTTCGGCGAGCCCGGTCACTGAGAGTCCGGCAACAACCGCACTGGAGGTTTCATGTCGATGCCCGCAGCCCTCGAGGGCAAACTTCGTATTCCCCTGATCGGTGCCCCGATGTTCATCGTGTCAGGGCCGGAGCTGGTTATTGCGCAATGTCAGTCAGGTATTGTCGGTTCGTTTCCTGCCCTGAACGCACGACCGCAACACGTGTTGGGCGAATGGCTCCAGCGCATCAAGGACGAGTTGGGCGCCTTTAGGGAAGAAAATCCAGAGGAACCGGTTGCGCCATTTGCTGTTAACCAGATAGCACACGCCAGCAACGTTCGCCTGCGCGAGGATATGGAAACCTGTGTCGAGCACCGGGTGCCGATCATCATTACCAGCCTGCGCCCGCCCGAAGAAATTGTGACCGCCGTGCATTCATACGGTGGTCTTGTCTTTCACGACATCATCAGCCTGCGACATGCGCGCAAGGCTATAGAGCAGGGCGTTGACGGCATTATTGCGGTTTGTTCGGGTGCCGGTGGGCATGCGGGCCCGTTGAATCCGTTTGCGCTGATCAAGGAAATTCGCCGCGAATTCGCCGGCACGCTAATCCTGTCCGGGTGCATCACGAACGGTAATGACGTG
>JBATID010000166.1:0-4591 GCA_049667545.1 Woeseiaceae bacterium | reverse complement strand
TCGCGTTCGTGATTCACACCGCGCTTATTCGCGGGCGCTCGAACTCGGCGCGCAGCCGTTCGATATTCCAACCGGACCGATGGAACTCCGCCTGCCGGCTATCAAGGGAATCGGCGGCGCACCGCTGTACCTGATTGACCGTTATCACCGCGGCTCGACCATCTACGACATCGACTTCGAGTTTATCGAGGGCGTCGAACGCCATCCGGTGGGCTGTGGCTTCACCGAAATCGATCACCTGACGCACAACGTGTATCGCGGTCGCATGCGGTTCTGGGCCAACTTCTACGAGCGGCTGTTCAATTTTCGCGAGATTCGATATTTTGACATCAAGGGCAAACACACGGGCCTGCATTCCAAGGCCATGACCGCCCCCGATGGCCGTATTCGCATCCCGCTGAACGAGGAAGCGTCGCAGGGTACCGGGCAGATCGAGGAATACCTGATGGCCTTCAACGGCGAAGGCATTCAGCACATTGCATTAGGCTGTGACGACCTCTTCCAGTGCTGGGACCGGCTGGCCAGGCAGGGTGTTGAGTTCATGACCGCACCACCCCAGGCTTACTACGAAATGCTCGAGGAACGACTTCCCGGCCACGGTGAGCCGCTGAACGAGTTGCAGACGCGCGGCATCTTAGTGGACGGCACCACCGACGGGGACGAGCCCCGTTTGCTGCTGCAGATTTTTTCGGCGAACATGGTAGGGCCAACTTTCTTCGAGTTCATTCAGCGCAAGAAAGACGAGGGCTTCGGCGAAGGCAATTTCAAAGCGCTGTTTGAGTCTATCGAACGCGATCAGGTCGCACGCGGCATTGTTGACGAGAACACCTGACAGGAGCACACCATGAATCTCAAGCGCATTCATCATGTCGCCTATCGCTGCAATGACGCTAAGGAGACGGTCGAGTTTTATCAGCGTGTGCTCAACATGGAGTTCACGGTCGCGTTCGCCGAAGACCAGGTGCCGTCAACCAGGGAACCCGACCCCTATATGCACGTGTTTCTCGACTGCGGTATGGGCAACGTGCTGGCGTTCTTCGAGCTGCCGACGCGGCCCGCGATGGATCGAGACCACAATACGCCCACGTGGGTCCAGCACATCGCATTTGAAGTTGAAAATTATCACGCGCTGCTCGCCGCCAGGCAGCACATAGAATCCCAGGGCGTCGATATCATCGGGCCAGTCAATCACGGCATCTTCCAGTCCATTTATTTTTTCGACCCCAACGGGCATCGGCTCGAACTGGTCGCAAACACGCAGACAGAAGAGCAGATGACTGAACTCAAGCGCGTCGCTCCCGCCATGCTGGAGGAGTGGAGCCAGACCAGGAAAGCGCCACGGCACGCTGCCTGGTTGCACGAGCTCGAGTTCCGGGGTGACCAGTAATGAAACTCGCATCACTGAAAGGCGGGCGCGACGGCCGGCTCGTCGTTGTAGCGAAAGACCTGACACGTTTCCTGCCTGCCGATGAGGTCGCGGCGACACTGCAGGCGGCTTTGGACAACTGGAGCACCGCGCGCCCTGCCCTGCAGCGGCTGGCGGATCGGGTGGATGCCGGCGAAGGTGAGACCTTCGACGAGACCGCATGCGCGTCGCCACTGCCGCGCGCTTACCAGTGGGCGGACGGGTCGGCGTACGTCAATCACGTTGAACTCGTTCGCAAAGCTCGCGGCGCCGAAATGCCGGAGTCGTTCTGGACCGAACCACTGATGTACCAGGGCGGCTCGGATTCGTTTCTCGGGCCCCGCGACAATATCCCGATGGCCGATGAGGCCTGGGGTATTGATTTCGAAGCCGAAATCACAGTCGTCACGGACGACGTGCCGATGGGCGTTTCGGCCTCCGACGCCGCACAGCATATAAAGCTCGTGATGCTCGTCAATGACGTCTCATTGCGAAACCTGATCCCCGCTGAGCTGGCCAAGGGTTTTGGTTTCTTTCAGTCAAAACCGTCGAGCGCGTTCTCGCCCGTGGCAGTCACACCCGACGAGCTCGGTGATGCCTGGCGCGATGCCAAACTGCATCTGCCGCTATTGTCGGAGCTCAATGGCGAGGCGTTCGGGCGTCCGGACGCTGGCGTTGATATGACGTTCGACTTTGGCCAGCTCGTCGCACACGCGGCGAAGACCCGGCCGTTGTCTGCCGGTGCGATCATCGGCTCGGGAACCGTCTCCAACAAACTCGATGGTGGGCCGGGCAAGCACGTCAAGGCAGGCGGTGTCGGCTACTCCTGCATCGCGGAGGTGCGCACGATAGAGACCATTACAAACGGCAAGCCTGTGACACCCTTCATGCAATTTGGTGATCGTATTCGCATCTCGATGAACGATGCCTCCGGTCAGTCGATCTTCGGCTCGATCGACCAGGTCGTCGAAAAGTACCGTGGCTGAGTCATGATTCGACTGTACAGTTACTGGCGCTCATCAGCGGCATATCGCGTGCGCATCGCGCTGCATCTCAAGGATCTCGACTTTCAAACTGTGCCAATTTCCCTGGCGCCCGGGGTCTCGGAACAGCGACAGGATCATTACCGTGCAATCAACCCGCAAATGCGGGTGCCGTTTCTCGAAGACGGCGAAGTCGCCATTGGCCAGTCGATGGCGATTCTCGAGTACCTGGAGGAAGCTTACCCTGCGGTGACGCTGCTGCCGAAACAACATCCGCGGCGCAGCCAGGTGCGTGCTTTCTGCAACATTATTGCCTGCGATATTCACCCGTTGATGAACTTGCGCGTCATGACCTATATCAAGGACAACTACGGAGCAGATCCCACCGGCGACTGGTACACGCACTGGATACACGAAGGATTTCGCGCCGCCGAAACGCTGGCTCGCGACAGTCACTTTGTTTTCGGTGACGCGCCGACGCTCGCAGATGTCCTGCTGGTACCGCAGGTTTACAATGCGCGTCGTTTTAACGTGGTGCTCGATGAGTTTCCGAAACTCACGGCAATCGCCGCACGCTGTGACGAGCTGCCGGCATTCAGGAAAGCAGCGCCCGAAGTTCAGCCGGACGTTGCTTCGTAAATCTTGCGGATCTAGTGTTTTTCTGGAAGGCCTTCGTGACTTTGCAGCCAGGCACTGACGTGGCCATCTGCTTCGCTGACCTGTTCCGATGTCATCCTGGTTTTCAGGAAGTCGACTTTGGAGTTGGCCTCATAGTCGCCCAGCTTGGCAGCCAGCGCGAACCACTTGTACGCCTTAACCGGATCGTAGCTGTCGGCGAAGTCCATTGCGTAGTGGCGACCCAGAGCCATCTGCGCGGCGCTGATGCCCTGCTCGGCCGCAAGCCGGAACCACTTCATGCCCTCTTCTTCGTTGAGCGGGACACCCCAGCCGTTCTGGTGCATGACGCCTAAGTTGTACTGTGCTTCGGCATGACCTTTGTCCGCCGCAAGTCCATAGAATTTGAGTGCGAGTTCGTCGTTCATATCGACGCCGAAACCGTTGCCATAGAGCAGACCCATGCCGTAACAGGCATTTGCGTCACCGGCTTCGGCAAGATCCTGCCACTGTGCTAGCGCGGCTGCGTAATCGCCTGAGCTGTAGGCTGACCAGCCTTTCTTGAAATCGCCAGCCCAGGAAAGGGAAGCGAACAGGACGAGAGCGCTTGCAAGCAAGGCGCGTAAAAATAAGCGCATGACTCCTCCGGATTGATTGTCGACGCACGGTGGTATGCGCAGTCAATATGATCGCAAATCCCCGTTAAATCAAGCATTCGGAGTTTTACCTACCAGTAATGATCTATTACCAGCAGTCCTGCCACGAAACACCCGTAGACGCCCCTGTGACGCCCTTAAGCCCGGTGCTGGTCAGGGTCAGTGTGCCGCACTTATCGTTCGCCTGTGTACCGGTGGGTGCCGCCTGCACCGTGTACGTCGAGGCGGTCGCAGCCGAGATCGTGAGGTTATAGGTTGGCGTACCGCCGTCTACGGGACACGTGGTCGCGTAGATAGCCGGCTCGCCGGTATCGCTGCCACCATCAGCCGCACCGAGGTAGGTGTTATTGACTGTGAAATAGCGCTCCATCGAGCTGCCGAGGCTGGTTACCGCGCCCGAACAATCGGCGCGACGCGATTTCCTTACCTGCTCTGTGTACGACGGGTATGCGATCGCGGCAATGATGCCGATGATGGCGACAACGACCAGCAGCTCAACCAGGTTAAAGCCGTGTTGTTTTTTCATAAGATTCAAGTCTCGAAGCAATCCGTTTTGGAGGGTCAGTCAGAGCCGCCGCTATTCTTTGTAGCTGGCAGGCAATAGCCAGAACTCGGTGATCGCGCCGCCGGACATTTTGAAACCGACGTTTGCGCCGAGTCGCAAGCGCGTCATGGAGTCTTCCCTGGACGATAACGAGCGGACGACCGCCTGCGGCGAGACTCTATAAACACTGTCATTGATGATGATCTCACCCATGCCAAGATTCAGGTCATCGATGATGCCGGTCTCCGCAAACTCCGCCGGGTAATAGCTGGGAAATTTCTGCGCCATAGCATGCGTGCTCATTAAGCCGCTGGCCATGACGATGATTAGCAAGATTGTATTTTTCATGTAATGACTCCGTTACTCTGAGCGAGCTCAGGGTGTCAGC
>JBATID010000165.1:0-2055 GCA_049667545.1 Woeseiaceae bacterium | reverse complement strand
GACATTATGTGGCAGCTCGAGAAAGAAGGTGAGATTGTCGTGCACCGCGTGACCGATGATCACAAGCCGGTCATGGCCAAAACGCTGTACGGTTGGGACAAAAAGATTCCGACCACGCGCCTGTGGCACCACAAGTCCTGCGGCCAGTGCGGCAACATCCCGGGCTACCCGGCCTCGCTGCTGTGGCTCATGAATGAAATGGGCATCGATTACCTCGATGAGACCGATCAGACGTCCTGTACCGCGTGGAACTATCACGGTTCAGGCATCGGTAATCTCGAGAGCCTCGCCGCCGTATTCTTAAGAAATTTTCACCAGGCCTACGTATCGGCGAAAGCGCAAGGACTGCCTGAAGGATTTTTCTACCCGCTGGTGCATTGCGGTACATCCTTCGGCAATTACAAGGAAGTGCGCGGCTATCTGCTGCAGTCCGCCAAGTTGCGGGAACGCGTCAAGAAGATCCTCGGCAAGCTGGGTCGTCTCGTCGACGGCAAGCTGTTAATCCCCGAGGAGGTCGTGCACTACTCCGAGTGGCTGCACGTCATGCGCGACGAGATCAAGAAACACCAGATCATCGACTGCAGCCATATTCGTGCCACCGTGCATCCTGCCTGCCACGTTTACAAAATGGTTCCCGAGGACGCGATTTATGACGACGATGTTCTTGACGGCAATCGTGTCGCGGTTACGACCGGAATTCTCGAAACGCTGGGTACGCAGGTCATTGACTACTCGACCTGGTACGACTGCTGCGGCTTCGGTTTCCGCCACATTATTTCCGAGCGCGAATTCACGCGCTCATTTGCCATCGATCGCAAACTGCGCGTCGCCCAGGAAGAGGCGCATGCAGACATGATGGTCGGGCACGACACCGGTTGCATCACAACCCTGGATAAGAACCAGTGGATCGGTGCCGCTGCGGGCAAGCCCGTCGATATGCCGGTTCTGGCTGATTGCCAGTTTGCCGCGCTTGTCTGCGGGGCGCACCCGTACAAGATCGTCCAGTCGCACTGGCACGCTTCTTCCACGGAAACTCTGATGGAGAAGCTCGGCATCGACTGGCAGAAAAAGAAAGCGGAATTCGAGGCGTACCTGAAGGACGTCGAGGCTGGCAGAGGCGAGACCTTGTATGACCCGCGCCTGATGATCACGTCCGGCCCGGGCTTCCAGCCGATGCTCCGCAAGCAACCGAACGAAGCACAATTGAGCAAGGACAATGACTAAACCGATCCTGATAGTAGGTGGCGGACCTGCCGGTCTCGCCGCGGCTCACAGTCTCGCGACGGTGGGCAAGCACTGCGTACTGGTTGAAAAAGAGGACAAGCTTGGCGGTGCGCCGATTTTATCCGGCTATGCCAAGCTCGTGCCAACCGGGGAATGGGCGAAAGACGCGATTGGCGGCATGGTCGCACGCGTCGCACACAATGAACATGTTGATATCAAGACCGGCGTGACCGTTACGTCATTCGACGGTAGCCCCGGTGATTTCAGCGTCGAGTTGTCGAATGGCAGCAAGATAGAAGCGGAGGCCGCGATTCTGTGCAGCGGCTTTACGCATTTCGATTCGGTCAACAAGCCCGAGTGGGGCTTTGGCACCTTCGAGGACGTAGTAACGACAACACAGGTCGAACAGATGATCTCGTCCGGCAAGGGCGTGCGTTGCCCCTCCGATGATCGCAAGCCGGAGCGGGTCGCGATTCTGCTGTGCGTCGGCTCGCGCGATCGCCAGATCGGTCGTGAGTGGTGCTCCAAGATCTGCTGCACCGTATCGTCAAATATTGCCATGGAGATTCGCGAGGAGTTGCCGAATTGCCACGTTTACATTTACTACATGGATATTCGGACCTTCGGCCTCTACGAGACCAAGTACTACTGGCGTAGCCAGGAGGAATTCAAGGTCAAGTACATCAAGGCGCGTATTGCCGAGGTTACCTCGGATGGCGAGAAGCTGATCGTTAAAGGCGAAGACACGCTCGTCAAACGACCGATCACGATTCCGTTTGACATGGTGGTGCATGCGATCGGCATGGACCCGAACGTTGACAATCCGAAGCT
>JBATID010000164.1:0-4949 GCA_049667545.1 Woeseiaceae bacterium | reverse complement strand
GTGCTGACCGGTATCATCGCGGCGCTGCTGGCGCAGGGGTTGTCGCTACAGGACGCGGCGGTCGCCGGTGTCGAGGTGCATGCGCGCGCCGGTGATCTCGCGGCCGCCGCCGGCGAGCGTGGCATGTCCGCCTCCGATCTTATTGAGCAGTTGCGAGGCGTGCTCAACTGATGAAGGTGTATCTGCCGAACGAGGCTGCAACGGCCGCGTTGGCGCGGCAGGTCTGGGATATTTTACCGGATGACCTGGGGGGCTGGACCTTGTTGCTGCGCGGCGAGCTGGGGGCCGGCAAGTCAACCTTTGCGCGCGCGTTGATCACAGCTGCCGGACACAAAGGTGCCGTGCCGAGCCCGACCTACACGTTGGTTGAGCCTTACTCGGTTTCGAAGGTAAAGCTATATCATATTGATTTATATAGAATTGCTGATGAAGAGGAGCTGCGTTACCTGGGGTGGGACGAGCTTGACGACGGTTTTCGACTGGTGGAATGGCCGGAGCGAGCGCCCGGATTGCGCGAGCAGGCCGACCTGGAATTGTGTCTCGCTTACCAGGACGACGGGCGCGTTGCCGAGATTACCGCTGTCAGCCAGCGCGGTGAAGCCGTCGCCAGGGCGCTGTCCAGCGCTGAATCAAAGTCTTAGGTAAGTCAGGTATCTAGTTAATATTTCTGTAAAAAGTGCTTGGATTTTGTCTGCGTATTCGTATACTGACCCGACATAATCCTTATGAGCCGTTCTGCATTCCTCTGATGCCCCGATTGCGCCTGACTACGATTATTCTGACTTTGCTGTGTTCGGCCGCGGTTGCCGACACAACGGTCGAAGATATCCGTGTCTGGGCGGAAAACGACAAGACGAGAATCGTCCTGGACCTGAGCAAGGCCGCTGACCATCGCATCTTCACACTGCGGGGCCCCGATCGCCTGGTCGTGGATCTCGAGCGCGGCCGTATTGCCAAATCGCTTAAGACCTTGCCACAGGGTGCCGGCGCGGTGCGCTCGATCCGCAGCGCCATACAGGCGGACGGTAATCTGCGAGTCGTCCTCGATCTCAATGCCGAAGTTCGTTCCAGGAGTTTTACGACCGGTCCTAACGCCAAGTACGGTGATCGGCTGGTTATCGATTTGCAGCGCTCCGGTGATCTGGCGACTGTCAAGCGGGCCTCGGAGGCCTATCGGCCCGGGCGAGACATCGTGATAGCGATTGATCCGGGGCATGGCGGCCACGATCCGGGCGCCGTCGGCAAACGTCGCACCAAGGAGAAAGATGTGGCGCTTGCGATCAGCCGCAAGCTGGCCGAGCGGATCAATGCCGAACCCGGCATGCAGGCGGTGCTGGTTCGCAACCGCGATGTTTATGTTGATCATCGCGCGCGCACTGCCTTCGCGCGGCGGCACAAGGCTGACCTGTTTATTTCGATCCATGCCGATGCCGTCTCTGACCGGCGTGCGAGTGGTGCCTCCGTTTATGCGTTGTCTTTAAAGGGCGCGAGTGACGAGGCGGCCAAGCAGCTGGCCGAGCGCGAAAATGCGTCGGTTGGCGGTGTTGCGCTGGGGGGCAAGGATGACATCCTGGCCTCGGTGCTGATCGACCTGTCGCAAAACGCCTCGCTCAGTGCCAGCCTTGAGGTTGGCGATAAAGTCATTCGCGAGATGGGCAAAGTCGCCAAGCTGCATCGCAAAACCGTGCAGCAGGCGGGCCTGCTCGTGCTGAAATCGCCAGACATGCCCTCCATCCTGGTCGAGACCGCCTTTATTTCGAATCCCGGTGAGGAACAAAAGCTGCGCGATGCCGGTTACCAGGGGCGACTGGCAAACGCGGTCCTGACCGGCCTGCGCAAATACTTCTATACGAATCCGCCGCCCGATACGCAAATCGCCGCCAATCTGCGGCAGTCGCCGGAGCGGCAGGTGCGCCACGTCATCTCGCGCGGCGACACGCTCTCGCAAATCGCGGAGCGCTATAACGTCAGCGCAGCGGCCATTCGCGCGGCTAACAAGCTCTCAACGGACAAGATCCGCGTCGGCCAGACGTTGAGCATTCCAGTCTTCTCCGGCGGTTAATCAGCCCCGCACAAGACTTTTCACTGTCGATTTGGAAAAATGACGGCCCGTAGTGCGTCAGTCGGCCCCCGTCATGCCAATTCAGCAGCTTCCCAGTCATCTGATCAACCAGATCGCCGCCGGTGAAGTGGTCGAGCGTCCGGCGTCAGTCGTCAAAGAGCTGGTTGAAAACAGCCTCGATGCGGGTGCGCTGGCCGTGCAGATCGACATTGTTAATGGTGGCCAGAAACTGATTCGTATCCGTGATGACGGGCAGGGCATCGGGCAGCACGAGCTTTCACTTGCGTTGTCGCGCCATGCCACCAGCAAGATATCGAGTCTTGACGATCTTGAGGCCGTCGTGTCGCTGGGGTTTCGCGGCGAAGCTTTGCCGAGCATCGCCTCGGTCGCCCGCCTGATGTTGTGCTCGCGGGCAGCCGGTGCTGCCGCGGCGTGGCAGGTGACGGCCGACGGTGGCACCATCGAAGGACCGGCTCCCGCGGCACACCCGCAGGGAACGACCGTCGAGGTGCACGATCTTTTTTACAACACGCCGGCACGTCGGCGCTTCCTGCGCACCGAGAAAACCGAGTTCGGGCATATCGAGAAATGGGTACGGCGCCTCGCGCTGTCGCGCCCGAACGTGGCTTTTACGCTCACTCACAATCGTCGCACTGTAATGAATCTCGTGGCCGGGTCGACAGACGCGGCCCGTCGACAACGCATTGCCGGCATTTGCGGTGAGTCCTTTGCCGAGCAGTGCGTCTATCTCGAGCACGAAACGGATGGCATTGCGCTGGCTGGCTGGATCGGTTTGCCGACGTTCAATCGTAGCCAGCCGGATATGCAGTACTGGTTCGTCAACGGCCGTAGTATTGGCGACAAAACGCTGGCGCATGCGGCCCGCCACGCCTACCGGGACGTGCTGTTTCACGGCCGCTATCCCGCCTATGTTCTCGCGTTGACGATGGACCCTGCCGGCGTGGATGCCAATGCCCATCCCGCCAAGCACGAGGTGCGTTTTCGCGACGGCCGCCGCGTGCATGGCGTGGTCTCGCAAGCAGTCGAAGTCGCGCTCAAGGACATGCGGCCCGGCGGGCACAACGTCGCGCCAATTCCCATGACACGCGATGCGGTCTTCCGGCAAAGCCCGATGGCGCTGTCGTCCGCGCCGGGACGAGCAGCGGTGCGCGAAACGCTGGCAGGTTACAGCGCCATGTCGGCGGCGACTTCATTGGCGGCGTCGCCCGATCGCGCTGGCGCGCAAGCGCAGGACATACCGCCGCTTGGGTACGCTGTCGCACAGCTGTCAGGCATCTATATCCTGGCGGAAAATAATGACGGGCTGGTTGTTGTCGACATGCACGCGGCACACGAACGGATCGTTTACGAAAAGCTGAAACGCGATTACGCGGATCGCGGTCTCGTGCGACAGCCGCTGCTGGTGCCGACCACCGTCGCCGTGGCGGAGAGTGAGGCGAATCTGATCGAGGAGTCCGGGGATTTGCTGGAAAAACTGGGACTGCTTGTCGATCGCAGCGGGCCGACGAGCCTGACCGTACGCGAGGTGCCGGCACTGCTAAAGAACGCGGACATCGAGGCGCTCGTGCGCGACTTGCTTGCCGACCTCTCGGAGTCGGGGCGCAGCAGTCGCGTCGATGACGTCAGCGATGACTACCTGGCGACCATGGCCTGCCACCATTCCGTGCGCGCAAATCGCCTCTTGTCCCTCGATGAAATGAACTCTCTGCTTCGTGAAATGGAACGCACGGAACGGGCCGACCAGTGCAATCATGGCCGGCCGACGTGGACCACGATCACGCTGTCAGAGCTCGATCGACTGTTTCTGCGGGGACGATAGGGCCCGACCGTGATGAACACTGCCGTCCTGCTGATGGGGCCCACCGCGTCCGGCAAGACCGGCCACGCGCTCAGTCTGTGTAAGCGCTTTCCGTTCGATGTAATCAGTGTCGATTCCGCGCTGGTGTACCGCGGCATGGACATTGGTACCGCCAAGCCGGGCGCCAAGACGCTGGCGCGCGTGCCGCACCGACTGGTTGATATTCGCGATCCCGAAGAAAGCTACTCCGCCGGTGAGTTCGTGCGCGATGCGCACCGCGAGATGGCCGCGATCTTCGCCGCTGGCCGTATTCCGCTGCTGGTCGGTGGCACGATGATGTACTTCCGGGCATTGACCGAGGGCATTGCCGAATTGCCGGCGGGCGACGCGACGATTCGTCGCGACATCGACGCATTTGCAGAGCAATCGGGGTGGCCGGCCGTGCACCGCGAACTGGCCGCCGTCGATGCCGTGGCGGCGGCGCGCATCAATCCGAACGACAGTCAGCGCCTGCAGCGGGCGTTGGAGGTTTACCGGGTGAGCGGTAAGACGCTGACGGCATGGCAGGAGCAGACGGCAGCCCCGCTACCGGACATTCGATATCTGAAAATAGCGCTCCAAATAGAGCCAAGGGCAACGCTGCACGCGCGGATTGCGCAACGCCTGGAGGGTATGGTCGCGGACGGTTTCGAGGACGAGGTGCGCAGGCTGCGTGAGCGTCCGGAGCTCACGCGCGACCATCCGTCGATGCGCGCGGTCGGCTACCGTCAGCTCTGGCAATACCTCGACGGCGAGCTGTCGCTTGAGGAGGCACAACAGCGTGCGCTGTTTGCCACCCGTCAGCTCGCCAAACGCCAGCTCACGTGGCTGCGCTCGGAGCGGTCGATTGAGACGGTTGAGGCCCTTGAAGCCGCGGCAATCGACTCAATATCACGATATCTGGTGCGACATCTGGTCTGAAAAGCGTCTCTTGGGCGTATTGCCCGGATAATCGCTGTGTTAGACTTTTTCGACGCTTTGGCAAAGGCCTGCGACTGGGCACTCCCGGCGCCACCGGGACGCAGGCTG
>JBATID010000163.1:0-2342 GCA_049667545.1 Woeseiaceae bacterium | reverse complement strand
GGCTTTTTTTGCTCCGATACAGCGGTTCCGTCTTTTCAGACAACTATGGGGTATTGGGCATGATGTTGGGTGCGCCTACCTTTAGAACCGCAGAGTCCAGGGGTTGCAGCGTGATGCGTAGGCTGCCTCGTCCCTTGTCGACAATTAACTGTGCGTGATTGCGCCGGTAGAGCTGCTCATCAAGCATGTAGCGACCGTCGACCAGGTGCCATGCCGCGATGATGTCGGCCGGAATACGCACTTCGAGATCGTAACTCGACTGCGCGTCGAAGTTGCTGATCACAACGAGTTGTTGGTCGTCGCGCCAACGCACGAATGAGAACACTTTGTCATTGTACGCATCGTTGTCTTCTGCCCGATTGAAACTGTGGATCTCGGCGTAGTCGCCGGTTAACGCCGGGTTGGATGCACTAAACGACATCAAGCGACGATAGAAATCCCGCAGATCTTTTTCGTAGGTGCTCAAGCCGCCGCCGTCGAACGCGCCGTCGTTCATCCAGCGCTGATGCGACGGCACACCCCAGTAGTCGAATATCGTCGTACGAGTCGGGTCGCCGAAACCCGCGTCGCCGTCACCTGGCTCACCGACATCCTGCGCGAAGTACAGCATCGTTGGGGAGCGGCTGATCAGCGCGGATACGACCATCGCCGGTTTGCCCTTGTTCGCATCGCCGGCAAAGTTCGGGCTTGCAATGCGTTGCTCGTCGTGGTTTTCCAGGAAATGCAACATGTGTTCTTCGATGTCGAGCACCTCTGAGTGCGAGGGTGCCAGCGTATCGGTGGACGCTTTGCCCTGCATGATCCGTTTCAGCGTGTCGTAGAAGCCGACCTTGTCGTAAAGGTAGTCCATGCGGCCGAGCTGAAGGTAGTCGCGGTAGAGCGGTGGTGTGTACACCTCAGCGAGCAGGAATGCGTCCTTGTTCTTCATCTTTATCGACGAGTTCAGGTAACTCCAGAACTCAACGGGCACCATTTCAGCCATGTCATAGCGAAAACCGTCCACGCCTTTGTCGATCCAGTACGAGACGATCTCACGAAACTTGATCCAACTGTCAGGCACGTTTTTTTCCGCCCAATACGCGGCATGTTCCTCTATAGACCATTCCCGAGCGGTCTCGGGCAGACGATCGAACGCATAGCTGCCATCGGGTCGTACGCCGTAGTTGACCTTGACGGTCTCGAACCAGTCGTCAAAGCGCGGCTGCGCCGCACGTGAGCCGTTGCCCGTCCACTTTGCCGGCGACTCAGCGAATTCACCGTCGGCCAGCGGGTGGTTGTCGCCACCGAGTGGTCTGTAGTTATTCGGTGAGGCGGGAACTTGAAAGTCCTGGCCCGGCACATAATAGAAATTGTTATCGCGCGCCCATTCGACAGACGTGTCATCGCTGGCACCAAAGTCCTCGACGCCGGCCGGCCGACTTAACGACCGGTATCCGCGCGCGACATGATTGGGCACGATATCGATAATGACTTTCATGCCATGCGCGTGCGTGCGCTTGATGAGCGTCTCAAATTCGGCCAAACGATTCGCCGGGTCGACGGCCAGATCTGGATTGACGTTGTAGTAATCCTTGACCGCATAGGGTGAGCCGGCCCTGCCTTTGACGACGTCGGGGTCATCGTTGCTGATGCCGATAGCCGTGTAATCGCGAATAACGGCGTGGTGAGGCACGCCCGTGTACCAGATATGTGTGACGCCCAGCTCGCGAATGCCTGCAAGTGCCGTAGCGTCGAAATCATTGAACTTGCCGACGCCGTTTTCCTCGGTCGTACCCCACGGTTTGTTGGTAGTTTTCTTGTTGCCGAACAGGCGAGTGAACACCTGGTACACGACCGACTTTCCAGTCATGGCTGTTTCCTTCGCCTCATTCAATTGAAATGTCACGTTGGGCTGATCCCAACTGAAGCGCACACTCAGCGTTTTCGCGTCGTCATCGACAGTTGCACCGGCTCCATCGCGTGGCATGCGCTTTGTCACTGTAATATCCCGATTGTTGACGTTGACCGACCGCGCATCGGCCTGCCAATTGTGGACGATCATTGTGACGTCACGCCGTTCGGGCATGCCTTCATATTCACCGCCTTGACGTCGCAGCGAAATCGTCAACGAGTCGCCAACGTGCCTGGCGGCAAATTTCAGCAATTCGTAATCGCCATCTTCGAGACTCGTGCGACTTTGGCCGTCATCCTCATACATTTGACCGCTGGCTTCCCTTACTGACGCGTCCGCGTAGTAGTGCAGCGTTAGTCGTTCACTGGAATAATCGCGTGTGGTCTGAATATCGGGTGTCATCGGGACAAAAGACCCTGCGCGAACCAGCACCGGGATTGTCTCGAGCGTC
>JBATID010000162.1:0-2646 GCA_049667545.1 Woeseiaceae bacterium | reverse complement strand
ACGCTGCGGTGGAAAATCCGCAGACCGGTATGGGGCGCGAGCTGTTTGCCGCGTTTCGTGACCGCGCGACGGGAGCCGAGCAGGGCGCCAGCCTGTTCGGCGAGGCGCGCTGATGGATGTGACCACGCGATGAAGGACCGATGTTTGCTGATTGGCGACATTGGTGGCACGAATGCGCGCTTCGCTTTGGCGACGACAGACCGGCCTGGTTTTCATAGTACTGTTGAATTGCAGTGTGAGGACTTTGCAACGGCTGACGATGCCATCCGGCATTACCTCACGACGACGCGGGTCGGTCCACCCGATGCCGTGTGCCTGGCCGCCGCTGGTCCGGTCGTCGAAAACAAAGTCAAGATTACGAATAACCACTGGGATATATCGGCTGCGGAGACCGGCGAGGACTTTGGCACGCAGCACGTCCGCTTGCTTAACGATTTTGAAGCGATCGCGTATTCGATTCCCCTGTTGACCGAAACCGAAATCCAGACCATCGGTGCTCACGACCATCGAGCCCTGGGTGCTGACGATTTTAACGTCGCCATACTTGGCCCCGGCACCGGGCTGGGCGTCGCCGGTCTCTGTCGTCGCGGCAGCACGCTGGTGCCGGTTACCGGCGAGGGTGGCCACATCGGATTTGCTCCGGAAACGCCGCTGCAGATTGAACTACTGAAAGTCCTGGCCGACAAGTTTGATCGTGTATCGGCAGAGCGCCTTATTGCCGGGTCTGGCTTGATAAACATCTATAAAGCGCTGGCGGTGATCCGCGGCGAAACTCAAGAATCGCTGAGCGCTGCGGAGATATTTGCACGGCGCGATGACGGCGAAATCGCGGCTGCAGCGGTCGACATGTTCTTCGAATTGCTGGGCCAGGTGGCCGGGGACCTGGCGCTGACTTTTGGTGCCGTTGACGGTGTTTATATTGCCGGTGGTATCTCGAAACGATACCCGGCGGTTCTCGAAAACAGTCGGTTTCGCCATGCGTTCGAGAGCAAGGGCCGCCGCCGCGCGTTCATGGAACGAATTCCGACGCGGCTTATTACCTACAACCAGCCGGGACTGCTGGGCGCCGCCTATTGCGTGCTCGAACTCTCGGCCTGACGGTCAGGAGTGCCCCGCGGGGCCGCGGTAATGCCGTCAGTGTGCCGCGGGAAATGCTCGGCGTCGATCGTTTCCAGGTAGCCGTGCCAGGCGGCGTAACCAATCACCGGCACGATTGCGATCAGGCCCACAAAAGCGGTCAGCACGCCAACCAGGAGTGCAACAACGACGATCGCCAGCCAAATTGCCATGGCCAGTTTATTCCGCAGCACCGCGTTGATTGACGTTACTACCGCCGTAATACTGTCGACATCCCTATGCATGATCATCGGCAGTGAAAAAGCGCTGGCCGAGAAGGTAACGGCAGCAAATACCGCGCCAACCGCCGAGCCGAAGCCAAGATAGGTCAGCCAGTCCTGCAAGGTCACATCGCCATCGGTTGGAAAGAACACGGTGATCATGACCGCGGATCGTGCCCATAGCAGGAAGATCACGAGCAACACGAGCGCGAAGATCATTTCATTGCCGACATGGCGCTTGAAAGCCGCGTGGACGCTACGTGCCATCATCGGCTCCTGGCCACGTTCCAGCTGAGCGCTGATCGCATAGAGCCCAATGCAGATAAGCGGCGCGAGGAAGACGAAGCCGCCGAGCATCGCGAACATGATCCACTGACTGCCACGGAACCACGCCAGCAAACAAACGATACCAATCAGGAGGGCGACAACGCCCCCGTACGCGAGGCTTTGCTGCGGCGCCTGCAAGAGATCGCTGATGCCCAGACGAACCCAGCGAAACGGTGCCCATGGCGACAGCTCGCGGCATGGCGCAACGAAAGGCATATTGTCGCGATCGGTCGTATTGGGATTCTCTTCGTAATCAGTCATGGTTCGGCACCAGTTCCTCGTAGAGCGCAACGGTCTTTCGAACCGTGTCCTCGTTACGGAAATTTGTGGCAATGCGTTGACGCGCCGCCTCTCCCATCCGGCGACGCAGCGCCGGATCGCGGTACAACTGCTCGATCGCGCCCGCGATGGCCGCTGCGTCACGTGGCGGCACAATCAGGCCAGACTCGCCGTCAACGATGAGTTCGGGACTGCCTCCGCTGTCGGTAACGATTGCCGGAACCCGGTAAGCCATTGCCTCGATCAATGCTCGAGCCAGACCCTCGCGCTTGGTCGAGGGCAAGCAGAACACGTCGCAGGCGGCGCTGACCCGCGGCGCATCCGTACGAAATCCTGCACGATGAATCCGGTCTCTCGCCGGACTCTTCTGGATTCGACGCGTTAGCTCGGGCGCGTCCATATGGCCGACCAGTAGCAGGTGCGCCGGAATGTCAGGTGGCAAAGCTTCCATCGCAGCAATCAGGAAATTGACGCCTTTGCGCGGCCGGTAGTTTGCGGTGCAGCCGACGACAAACGCGTCGCCGGGTATCCCAAACTCTGCCAAATCGGCCGGCGATTCGGTATACCACTCCAGCTTGTGACCTTTGTGAATCGTAACGGGACGCGTCGCCGGCATGCGCAGAAATGCGGGCTGCATTTCGAGGAAGTGGCGACGGATCGCATCCGCCACGCAAATGATTCGATCGATGCGCGGGTTGAGGTA
>JBATID010000161.1:0-15822 GCA_049667545.1 Woeseiaceae bacterium | reverse complement strand
CCCCCTGTGATTTGGCTTTGGACGAGATTTTCATCTGCCCAAGCGGATCACCAACTTCGGTCGGTACGCCAACGCGACTGGAAATAACGTCTGCAATGCCAGGAATATTAGCGCAGCCGCCGCACACAAGCACCATGTCAGGCTGTTCGCGGCCGCCGCCCGACGCGAGGTAAAACTGCAGCGAACGACTGACCTGCTGGGTCATGTCGTCAATAAAGGGCTCAAGCACTTCCGGCTGATAGTTCGATGGCAGTCCGCCCTGCTTCTTGGCACGACCCGCATCTTCAACCGAAAGGCCGTACGTACGCATGATCTCCTCGGTCAGCTGCTGCCCACCGAAGTTGAAGTCGCGCGTGTAGACAACCTTCAGGTCCTGCAACACGCTGAACGTCGTGCTACTGGCGCCGATATCGACGACCGCAACCGACTGGCCGATGCCGCCATCCGGCATCTGATGACTCAGCAGTGCGCAGGCATTTTCGAGCGCAAAGGCCTCGACATCGACGACGTGTGTGGTCAGGCCGGCGGCAGCAACCGCCGCCTGTCGCTGCTCGACATTCTCGGTGCGTGATGCCACCAGCAGAACGTCCATGAGCTCCGGATCCTTCGCATTCGGTCCGATGATCTCGTAGTCAAAACTGACTTCTTCCATCGGGAACGGAATGTACTGGTCCGCCTGGATCTCCACCTGTCCCTCAAGATCTCTCGCAGAGAGGCTCGACGGCATTTGGATGATCTTGGTAATGGCCGCGTCACCGCTGATAGCAACAGCGACGTCGGTGGCTTTGGCCCCGGCTCGTTTGACGGCGCGACGAATCGCTTCGCCGACCGCTTTTGCGTCGACGATAGCTTTTTCGCTAACCGAGTTCGGAGGCGTGGGCTCTGCTGAATAGGACTCGACCCGGTAGCGCTTTCCGCTCTGCGAAAGCTCTATCAGCTTGACCGACGAGGTCGTGATATCGAGGCCCAGCAATGGCTGTGATTTATTGCCGAAAAGCACGTATTTTTCCTTCTAAGTCGGTAAGTTGCGCGTCAAACATCAGTGAGACCTGAGCAAATCGATTTAACTATATATCAATAAAATGTTAAATAAAACGTGACTTTGTTCACGATCCATATATCCCTATGGTAACGGTCGCTGAATGCTCGTTCCGTGACCCAGTACCCGCCTGCGAATATGTCTTCTTATTGCAGCACTCAGTCATGCCCGTCTATTATCTGCCGCCTCGATTCCACCTGCCGAGCGTATTGCCTCAAGTTAGCCACATTCTTTGCACCAGCCCAACCTAAGCTTACTCTTTATTTAAGGTAGCCAAAGGCTTGGGTAAGGTGGGACCATTGGCCAATACCGCCAGCAACTATGCAAAAACCGATTAAATCCAACAAGCAGCAGCGTCACAAATCGACACGCAGACTCCTGCGCGGCCTCATTCTGGCACTGGGATTGGGCGCCAGCGGCGCCCTGGCGGCTGTCGCGGCGGTTATCGGTGCCTATTACTTCGTACTGCCCGGGCTGCCCGCCGCGGAGACCATTCGCGATATTCCGCTGCAAATCCCGCTCCGGATTTACAGCCGTGACGGCTACCTGATCTCCGAGATCGGTGAGCGGCGGCGGCTGCTGGTTACCTATGAGGACCTGCCGGCGCATGTGGTGCACGCCTTTATCGCGGCGGAAGACCGGCGCTTCTTCGACCACCCGGGTGTCGATTACCAGGGTATTACGCGGGCCTTCACGCGGCTGTTGTCGAGCGGCGAAATCTCAGGCGGCGGCAGCACGCTGACCCAACAGCTGGCGCGTGACTACTTCCTGACGCGCGAACAGCTGTTCACGCGCAAGCTTCGTGAGGCGTTTCTCGCGTACAAGATCGAGCAGGAATTTACGAAGGAGCAGATCATGGCGCTGTTCCTGAACAAGATGTTCTTCGGCCAGCGCGCGTACGGCGTAGCGGCTGCCGCACAGGTTTATTTCAACAAGGACCTCAAGAACATCAACGCCGCAGAAGCCGCAACGCTGGCCGGCGTACTGCCGGCACCATCGCGTTACAACCCGGTATACAGCGCGGATAACGCGATGAAACGCCGCGGTTATGTGCTTGGCCGTATGCGGGATCTCGGGTATCTCGACGACGACGCCTATGACGAGTCAATGGCTTTCCCGATGGAGTCGACGATGCACGGCACCGCGGTGGAGCTGAATGCCCCGTACGTAGCGGAGATGGTCCGCAGCGAAATGCTCAAGCGTTATGGCGAAGACACCTACACCGCTGGCTACCAGGTTGTCACATCCCTGGACTCGCGGCTCCAGGAAGCCGCCAATTATGCGCTGCGCAATGGCCTGCTGGAGTTTACGCGGCGGCGTGGCTATCGCGGCCCTGTCGCGAATATTGAGCTTGGCGACAATGTGCTGACGGCGCCGTTCGAGGAGTGGCCGCTCAAGATTCGTGAAACGCTCGAGCAATATGCGCCCGGCGGCTTGTCGATCGCGCTGGTCACCGGTGTCGCCAAAGACAACAGCGCGACTGTCGTCATGCGTGGCGGCGCGGTCGCCACATTACCCTGGGAAGGGATCAACTGGGCCAAGCGCTTTGTCGATCGTGAAACGACCGGCCCCGCGCCGGAAACCGCCGGCGACGTGCTTCGCCTCGGCGATATTATCTACGTGATGCCCATGGCGAATAACCGCTGGGCGTTGGCGCAGGTACCCGAAGCGCAGGGCGCGCTGGTCTCCATCGACCCGTTCGACGGTGCCATCGGCGCGCTGACCGGTGGCTTCGATTTCACGATGAGCAAGTTCAATCGTGCCCGCCAGGCCTATCGCCAGCCGGGGTCCTCGTTCAAGCCTTTCATCTATTCGGCGGCGCTCGAGCATGGCAACACACCGGCCACGGTCATTCTCGACGCGCCGGTAGTAATAAATTCCTCAGAGCTCGAGGCGGTGTGGCGCCCGATTAACTACAGCGGTCGTTTTTACGGGCCCACGCGGATGCGCGAGGCGCTGGTGCGCTCGATGAACCTGGTGTCCGTGCGCCTGCTGCTGTTCAATACCGGCGTTGGCAATGCCGTGCGCCACATTGCGAAGTTCGGTTTCGGCGACGCGGCGCTGCCGCGCAACGGTTCGCTCGCATTGGGTGGCGGTGCCGCCTCTCCGCTTGATATGGCACAGGGCTACGCCACCATCGCGAACGGCGGCCACGCGGTGAAACCCTACCTGATCGACGCCATCTACTCGGCCGACGGCACGACTCTGTACCGCGGCGAGCCTGCCATCGTATGCGATGCCTGCGTCGTCGACGATTCAGCGTATTCGCGTAATTACCGGGCGCAGGCTGAAATGTCGCTCGAAGAAATGGCCGCTGTCGCGCTCGAGTATCAGCCCGACGCCAACGTGGCGCCGGAGTTATTCGAAAACATGAACTTCGCTCCCCAGGTGATAAGTCCGCAGAATGCGTTTCTTGTGCAGGACATGATGCGTGACGTCGTGCGCCGTGGCACCGGCCGTCGCGCGATGGTTCTCGGCCGCAACGATCTCAGCGGCAAGACCGGGACATCCAACGATCGGCGCGATGCCTGGTTCGGGGGCTTCAATGGGGACCTCGCCAGCATCGTCTGGGTTGGTTATGACGATGACCGGCCGCTTGGCCCCGGCGAGGAAGGCTCCCGCACTGCCCTGCCGATCTGGATCGAGTTTGTTCGCCTCGCCCTGGCGGGGGTTGCGGAAAATCAGATGCCAATGCCAAAGGGCATCGTCTCGGCGCTCATCGACCGGGCCAGCGGTTGTCCGGCGCGCGCCGGCCAGCGTGACGTCGTGTTCGAAGTCTTCCGTGAAAACAACGTGCCGCAATGTGAGCAGGTCGAAGCGTTACCCGATATTTTCAATGAAACCACCGCCATCGACGCGCCGAACGGCGAGACTGCCGAGGACGGGGCGGAACCGCTCTTCTGACGTTATGCCCAGGCAAAAACCCAACGACAACGAGCGCGCCCGGCAACTTGTCGCGCAGGAAGCGGCGCGCATCATTGTTGACCATGGCATTCGTGACTACCGGCTGGCGAAGCAAAAAGCGGCCGAGCGCCTTGGGGTCCTGAGCCGCGGCGCATTGCCCGGAAACGGCGAAATAGAAGCCGCTGTTGCCGAACATCTACAGCTGTTTGGCGGGGCGTCGCATGCGCATCAACTACAGTTGATGCGCGTCGCTGCCCTGGGTGCCATGGAATTGCTGGCGGCTTTCAATCCGCGGCTGGTTGGTCCCGTGCTCGTCGGAACGGCCGACGAAAACTCGGCCGTCAACCTGCACGTGTTTGCCGACAGCGCCGAGGTGGTCGCGATGGAGCTCGCCGACATCGGTCTCAACTACCGGTCCTACGAAAGACGATTGAAGAGCCGGCGCGGCCGCGTCGAGACCTACGCCGGCTTCGAGTTTCATCATAGCCACAACGCGATTCAGGCGACCGTTTTCCCAATAGACGGTATCCGACAGGCGCCCATCAGCCCGGTTGACGGCAAGCCCATGCGGCGTGTCGACACCAACGCCGTGCAGCTACTGCTCGAACACGTTTAGGAACACGTCTGGCGTTTGTCGATCGGCCTAGCGTTTGTCGATCGGCAAATAGTCGCGTGCGGCCGCTCCCTTGTACAGCTGTCGCGGTCGCGCGATCTTGGTGACCGGATCAGTGATCATCTCTCGCCAGTGCGCGGTCCACCCGACCGAACGGCCGAGCGCGAACATGACCGTAAACATCGACGTCGGAATGCCGAGCGCCTTGTAGATGATGCCCGAGTAGAAATCGACATTCGGATAGAGGTTCTTTTCGATAAAGTAGTCGTCTTTCAACGCCACCTGCTCAAGCTCGCGCGCAAGATCAAACAACGGCGTGTCCTTGCGTTCGAGTTTGTCGAGCACCTTGTGGCACATGTCCCTGATGATCGTGGCTCGCGGATCGAAGTTTTTGTAAACGCGATGACCGAAGCCCATCAGCCGGAACGGGTCAGACTTGTCCTTCGCTTTCTCAACGAACTTGCCGATCTGGCTCTTATCACCGATCTGCTCGAGCATCTTGAGAACCGCCTCGTTTGCGCCACCGTGCGCAGGGCCCCAAAGCGCGGAGATGCCAGCCGCAATAGCGGAGTAAGGATTCGCTCCGGAACTGCCGGCCATACGGACCGTCGAGGTTGAGCAGTTCTGCTCATGGTCAGCATGCAGGATGAACAACAGATCGAGCGCGTCGGCGGCCACCTGGTCAATCTCGTATGGCTCTGCCGGAACCGCAAACAGCATGTGCAACAGGTTCTCTGCGTAGTTCAAGTCGTTGCGCGGATAGATAAACGGCTGGCCAACGTTCAGCTTGTAGGCGGCCGCCGCGATGGTCGGCAGTTTAGCCAGAATTCGATGCGCGAAGATGTCGCGATGCTCGGGGTTCGAGGCGTCCATCGCATTGTGGTAGTAAGCGGACATCGAACCGACCACGGCAGATAACATCGCCATTGGATGCGCGTCGTAGCGGAAGCCCTTGAAGAAGTTGAGCATGCCCTCGTTGAGCATCGTATGCGTACGAATGGTGTGATCGAACTCCGCGAGTTCCGCTTTCGTCGGCAATTCGCCACGGAGCAGCAGGTAAGACACCTCGATGAAACTGGAGCTTGCGGCGAGCTGTTCAACCGGGTAGCCGCGGTACATGAGCACGCCCTTTTCGCCATCAATGAACGTGATGTCAGACTCACAGCTGCCGGTTGCTACAAAGCCCGGGTCGTAAGTGAACACGCCCTTGGTTTTATAGAGCGCTGAAATGTCGATGACGTCGGGGCCGGTGGTGCCGTGTCGTACGGGCAGCTCCATTTCGGCGCCGTCGGGACTGATTAGACGATAAGCATCCTGACTCATGATATTCCTCTTCTTATTTGCTCCGGGAAACCGCCCGAGCATAGCAGAGCGGCCCCAAAGGGGAAGTCGTGGAATAACGCAATATGAGGCGAGGCCGCCGTGCTGGCGGCGGCCGGTAGTAGCTAGCTGCTGATGCCGTACTTGCGCCGGAACTTGTCGACGCGGCCGCCAGTGTCCACGATCTTCTGCTTGCCCGTGTAAAACGGGTGGCACGAGGAGCACACTTCAACCAGGAGATCCTCACCGAGCGTCGAGCGCGTCTGGAATTCGTTACCGCAACTACAGGTCACCTTGATGTCGGCGTAATTGGGATGAATATCGGCTTTCATGGTGGCTCTCCGGAGCACGCTGCTGCACAAAATGGTCGCGTAGGATATAGCGAAGGCGCGACCTCCGCAAGCCCCTGCATTTTATCCACAGAAGCTGTGGATAAGTCTGTGGAAGAAAATTGAGTCGATACGCTAACGTGCGGATTTACAAGCACCGATGTCAATATGACTAATTTGTGTCCATATTAATAACGCCTTATCAATCATAATGTTACGCGTCATTTACAACGCTCGAAATGAAATCAGGTCGCTCTTGCGCTGCAAAAATAGGCGCGCTGGCAGCCATGTGCATAAATCGGCTGAATGGCATCACGCAAAGGGCGGTTCCGAATGGCCGCATAATCCGCCCGATCCGCGCAGTGTGGCGTTGCGATTTTAGCCGCTCTCGGGCAGAAAGCTGGCCTGCAGGTCGTTCAGGAACCGCCTGCCCAGCGCCGTCGGCTGCCATCGGTTCGATGCTTCGCGCACCACGAGGCCTCTTTCGCTGGCCGGCCGCATGGCATCCTCCAGGTCGCCGGCTTGAAGGCCCGTGCGCGCCACGAACAGGTCCGTCTCGAAGCCATCCCGGAGGCGCAGCGCGTTCAGCATGAACTCGAACAGCCGTTCCTGGCCGGTCACCGGATGCAGGGTCACACCATTCGCGCCGCTCTCCATTGCCAGCATGTACTGCTGTGGATTAGCCGGTTTCTGGTAGCGATAGATGCCCTCCGCCCGGGTCAGCTTGCCGTGCGCGCCGGCACCGGCCGCCAGGTAGTCGCCAAAAAGCCAGTAGTTGAGGTTGTGCCTGCAGGGCTGGTCATCGCGCACGAATGCTGAAACTTCATACTGGCGGTAACCGGCAGCCGTCAGCAGCGCATAGCCTTCGTCCTGAATTTCGTAGGCCGTATCTTCGTCCGGCAGGTCTTCGGGCGGTCGCGCAAAAAACACCGTGTTCGGCTCGATGGTCAGCTGGTACCAGGAGATGTGCGGCGGGCCCAGCTCAATGACCGCCCGCAGGTCGTCTAGGGCCTCCTGCACGCCCTGCCCGGGAAGTCCGTGCATCAGGTCGATGTTGAAGCTGTCAAACCCCGCGGCGCGCGCCTCGCTGGCAACCCGGATGACATCACCGCGACTGTGAATGCGCCCGAGCTTTTTGAGGGACGTGTTATTCAGGCTCTGCGCGCCGATTGAAAGCCGTGTCACTCCCGCCTTGCGATAGCCGGCCGGGGCGCCGCACTCAACGGTCCCGGGGTTCGCCTCCATGGTGATTTCGGCGTCGGCGGCCACATCGAATCGTGCGCGGACGCCCTGCAACAAACGCTCGATTTCCTGTGGTGAAAACAGGCTCGGCGTACCCCCGCCGAGAAACACGGGTTCGCGGCGGCGACCCGCGGCGCGCGGCGCCTCCTGATCCAGGTCCAGCAGCAGCGCGCCAAGGTAGCGCTCCCGCGGTGCAGCGGCGCCAGCGGTATGCGAGTTGAAATCACAGTACGGGCACTTCTGCACGCACCAGGGCAGGTGCACGTAAAGGGACAGCGGCGGCGACTTCACGCGTAGTGCTTTTGCAACTGCTCGATGAGCTCGCGCAGCGCCTGGCCACGATGGCTGCGTGCACTTTTTTGCTCTGGAGTGAGCTGCGCCGAGCTTGTGCCGCTTTGCGGATCCAGAAAAATCGGGTCGTAACCGAAACCGCCGCTGCCCTGGCGCGCGCGCAAAATCGCGCCGCGCCAGCTGCCTGTCGCCTGCAACATCGTGCCATCGGCAGGTGCGACGTAGGTCGCAACGCAATGAAAGGCGGCGCCACGCGCAGCCTCCGGCACGCCCTCAAGGGCTGCCAGCAATTTGTCGTTATTGCGCTCGTCATCCGCGTCCGGCCCGGCGTAACGGGCCGAGTACACGCCGGGCGCCCCGTCCAGGGCATCGACGGCAAGACCAGAGTCATCGGCAATCGCCGGCAGACCGCTCGCCATGGCCGCGTGCCGCGCTTTGATCAGCGAGTTCTCAGCGAACGTGACGCCGGACTCGACGGCATCGCTCACACCGAGGTCGGATTGAGCAACCACCTCCACGCCCAGGGTGTCGAGCAAGCGCGCGAGCTCTTTTATCTTGCCCGCGTTGCTGCTGGCCAGAACAATTTTGTCGGGTATCCGGCTCACTTGCGGGCTGCCGCCAGCGCCTCGTTTTGTGCCACCAGGATTTGTTCGATGCCGGTGCGCGCAAGGCCGATCATGGCGGCGAACTCGTCGTCGGTAAACGCATGGCCCTCCGCCGTGCCCTGCACCTCGATGAACCGACCCGCCTCATTCATGACGATGTTCATGTCCGTTTCCGCTTCGGAGTCCTCCGCGTAATCGAGGTCCAGTAACGGCGTACCCCGGTAGATGCCGACCGAGACTGCGGCCACCTGGCCATACAGCGGGTTCTTCTTGATCCGACCTTTGCGGTGCAATTCGCGCATGGCGATCGCGAGCGCCACGTAGGCGCCACTGATCGCTGCCGTGCGGGTGCCGCCGTCGGCCTGCAGCACATCGCAGTCAAGCGTGATCGAGCGTTCACCCAGGGCCTCTAGGTCCGTCACTGCGCGCAGCGACCGTCCGATCAGGCGCTGTATTTCGAGCGTCCTGCCACCTTGTTTGCCACGCGACGCTTCGCGATTGGAGCGTGTGTGGGTGGCGCGCGGCAACATGCCGTACTCACCGGTCACCCAGCCGCGACCGCCGTTACGCATCCATGGCGGCACGCGCTCTTCGATGCTGGCCGTGCACAAGACCTGGGTATCGCCAAAGACAGCCAGCACGCTGCCTTCAGCGTGCTTCGTAAAATTGGGAACAAAATTTAGCGTGCGCAATTGCGCCGCATCGCGGCCACTCGGTCGCATGATGAATCTCCTTGAGGCGGCCGGGTCAGCCGCGAATAAACCTTAACGCGGTACCGGTTGTGTTGTCACTGTGAGGAGAATTGACGTCCAGCGCCTTGATAATGATTGCTTTGAGATTCGCCACGAGATTGTCATCGCCAGGTAACGCGATTGACGCTATGTCTTGGTTACTCAGCCCCGACCAAAGGCCGTCCGAGCACGCGAGCAAGACATCGCCCTTTTGCAGCGGAATGCGGCCCGTAATACTCATGTCAGGCACCGGCGAGTCACCGCCGATGCAGCATTCGACGAAATTGCGCATGGGGTGACTCTGCGCCTCCTCTTCGGTAATGGCGCCCTCCTGGATCAAAACCTCGACGTGGCTATGGTCGCGGGACCGCGCTAACACCTCATCACCACGCACATGGTAAATGCGGCTGTCACCGATATGTGCCCAGAACGCACCACTCTCCTGTACCAGGCAGAGAGCACAGGTCGCCCGCGGCCGAAAGTCCACGGCCAGGTCGCTGCCGAGGTTGACCACCTCGTCGTGAGCCTGCGACAACACCATGTACAAGAAGCCCTGCGGATCAAAGATCGGCATGCGCGACGCGGTGAACTGGTCCTGCACGACCTTGAGCGCCGTCTGCGCTGCGATTGCCCCGTCTGAATGGCCGCCCATGCCGTCAAAAACCATCATCAACGCAGCCTCATCCGACACGACGATAGCACCGCGGTCCTGGTTGTCCTTGCGGTCACCGAGCGCGGAAACTTTGGCGTATTCGATTTTCATCTGTGATCTTTCATGGCAACTGGTGGTCGCAATTAGCCTTCGGCAGCAGGCTGAGCTTAGAATGTCGCTGCTGCAAAAAACGTGATCCAGGCAACACCATACGGCTCGACACGGAGATTGACCCAGATGATACATAGTATGACAGGCTTCGCACGAGAATCAGTGGAGACCGATATCGGTACGCTGACGTGGGAAATTCGCGCCGTCAATCATCGTTACCTCGATGTGCAGTTCAAGCTGCCTGAAGACCTGCGCCCGAAAGAGCAGCTGTTTCGCCAGCAGGCCGGTGTGGCCCTTGCGCGTGGCAAGGTCGAATGCGCCCTGTATTTCCGCCGCGCCACGCATCAGGACTCCGAGCTGCAGATCGACAAGGAGCTCGTTGAGCTGATTGGCCTGCGTATTTCCGAGCTGACCGCGAAGCTGCCGAACGTCGCAGCCGCAAACCCGGTAGAGATTCTCCGCTGGCCGGGGGTCGTCCTGCAAAACGACGTGGATACGGAGCCATTGTTCGAGCGTGCCGGCGCGCTGTTTGAGACCGCGCTTGAGGCGATCCGCGGTATGCGCTCGAACGAGGGCGCGCGCATTGCCGAGATGCTGGAGTCCCGTTGCGCTGATATCGAGGCCATTGCCGCGTCAGTGAAGGAGCGCATGCCGGAAGTACTCGCCGCAATTCGCGTGAAACAGAAAGAGCGGCTCGACAAGCTTGATGTCGAGGCGGATCCGGCACGACTGGAAATGGAACTTGCACTGATCGCGAGTAAGCTCGATGTGGATGAAGAGCTCGATCGGCTGGGCAGCCACCTGACCGAGATTCGCAGCGCCCTTAAAAGTAACAAGCCCGTTGGTCGTCGTCTCGATTTCCTGATGCAGGAATTAAACCGTGAGGCCAATACGCTGGGCTCCAAATCAGCCGACGCTGCAACGACCAAGGCCGCCGTCGACCTTAAAGTGCTCATTGAACAAATGCGCGAACAGATTCAAAACATAGAGTAGCCGGTGAATAACAAGAACAACGCCCGGCTGTTTGTCATAGCGGCCCCGTCCGGCGCCGGCAAAACGACGCTGGTCAAAAAGCTCGTCGGAAATCATCCGGACCTGCGCTTTTCCATATCCTACACAACGCGCAAACAGCGCCGGACCGAGGTTGACGGTGTCGACTACCTGTTCATCGACGTCGCGACATTTGAAGCCAAACGCGACGAGGGCGAATTGCTCGAGTACGCGGAGGTGTTCGACAACTACTACGCGACCAGTCGCAGCCAGGTAGACAAGCACCTGGCCGCCGGGCACAACGTGTTGCTGGAGATCGACTGGCAGGGCGCGCGCCAGGTGCGCGCAGCAATGCCGGAGTGTGTCACGATTTTTGTGCTGCCGCCGTCACTGGAAGAGCTCGAGCGACGGTTGCGCGACCGTCGTACCGACAACCCTGACGTCATCGCACGACGCCTGCGTGACGCGCTCAGCGACATGTCGCACTGGGATGAATTCGACTACGTCATCATCAATGACAAACTCGAGCAAGCGGTGACCGACCTTGAGAATGTTCTCGCCGGGCATGGTCGAAATTGCGCGCGCGCCAACGTATCCCTGCGCCGGGCCGTGTCCAGGATCATCGGTTGAGCCGGCCGGCAACGGCCGCATATAACCGTTTGTTATAACTGTTGGCCTCCGCGGCCAGTCCTGCCCTAGACTCCAGACCAAGACATCCGGGCGCGCTGCGCCCACCGACAGAGGATTTAGCGTTATGGCCAGAATTACGGTCGAAGATTGCCTGGGCAACATCGAAAACATTTTTGAAATGGTGCTGGTCGCCGCCAAACGTGCGCGGCGCGTCGCACACGGCGCGGACCCCATGGTGGAGCTCGAAAACGACAAACCGACCGTAATCGCATTACGTGAAATCGCCGCGGGTCACATTACGCCGGCAATCCTTGAGGAAATCGACCAACCGGCCACGGTAGACCTGATGCAGACGGAAGCGGCCGAGGAACTGATGCCGGCCCGCGCTATCTCTATCGGCGACTAATATCGCCCGACATCGCTGCGGCTGCGGGCCTCGTTAGGTTGCCCGTTCCGGGGTTATTCCCGCTATTATCAGGGCATGGATTACGCAGCGACAATTCTGTCCAGGCTCCCCGGCGCGGCACGGCGCGATCACGGTGTGGGGCACCTTGTCAGCACGCTGAAAACCTATCTTCCTGAAGACAGCGTCGAGCAGGTCGTGCGCGCCTACGCGTTTGGCAACGACGCGCATGCGGGACAGAAGCGCAAATCCGGCGAAGCCTATATCACGCACCCGGTCGCGGTCGCGCAGGAGCTTGCCGACATGCACCTCGATGTGCAGGCAATCACCGCCGCCCTGCTGCATGACGTCGTTGAAGACACCGGTGCAACGCTTGAGGATATCGCGGACGAGTTTGGTCAGGAGGTTGCGCAGCTGGTCGACGGCGTTAGCAAGCTCGATCAGATTCGTTTCCGCAGTCGCGCCGAAGCGCAGGCCGAAAGTTTTCGCAAGATGATGATGGCCATGATCGAGGACATTCGCGTCATCCTCGTGAAGCTCGCCGACCGGCTGCACAACATGGAAACACTTGGCGCGATGCCCGCTGACAAGAAGAAACGCATCGCGCGAGAAACGCTCGACATCTACGCGCCCATCGCCAACCGACTGGGTATCAACAGCCTCAAGATTCGGCTTGAAGATCTCGGCTTCAAGCACCTGCACCCGTTCCGTTATCGGGTGCTGGAAAAAACCCTGAAGAAAAGCCGGGGTAACCAGCGACAGATCGTTAACCGCATCTCGAGTCAATTGCAAAAAGCGATGGCGGAAGAAGGTATCGATGGGGACGCCTACGGACGCGAGAAACACCTTTACAGCATTTACAAAAAGATGGCGGAGAAGAAACGCTCTCTGTCCGACGTTGTGGATGTTTACGGTTTCCGCATCATCGTCAACGACGTCAATACCTGCTATCAGACGCTCGGGCTGGTGCACCAGATGTACAAGCCGATGCCTGGTCGCTTCAAAGACTACATCGCGATACCGCGCATCAACGGCTACCAGTCACTGCACACGACGCTGTTCGGCCCCAAGGGCCTGCCGCTCGAGGTGCAGATTCGTACGCGCCAGATGGACCGCGTCGCCGAATCCGGCGTCGCCTCGCACTGGCTGTACAAAGCGGATGAAAAATCGGGCGCCACACCGCAGCGGCGGGCGGGCGAGTGGCTGTCCAACCTTGCCGAACTGCAGGAATCGGGCACGCCTGAGGAGTTTCTCGAGAGCGTTAAAGTCGACCTGTTTCCGGACAAGATTTACGTGTTTACGCCGAAAGGCGACATCATGCCGCTACCAAAAGGCGCCACCACGGTCGACTTCGCTTACGCGGTACACACCGATGTTGGCAATCGCTGCGTGTCAGCGAAAATCGACCGCAACCTGGTGCCTTTGCGAACGCCATTGCACAACGGCCAGACGGTCGAAATCATCACGTCGAAGGGCGCCAAACCGAATCCGAACTGGCTGACCTTCGTGCACACGGCGAAAGCGCGTACGGCAATTCGCAATCACATGAAAAACCTGCGGGCCACTGAGTCTGTCGACCTCGGCAAGCGGCTACTCGACAAGGCTCTGAAAGATCTTGGTTCGTCGCTGCGCAAAGCCGGCAAGGTACGCATGAGCGCGGCGCTCAAGGAACTGCGCCTTGACAGCCCGTCCGAATTGTTTGAACAGCTCGGACTGGGCCAGCGCCTGGCACCGGTGGTTGCGCGCTTGCTGGCGGGCGATGATGCGGTCACAGAAAATACCCAGGACAGCGCCAACCTGGTTATCTCCGGCACGGAAGGGATGGTCATCAGTTATGCCAAGTGCTGCTACCCGATTCCCGGGGACGCCGTGATGGGTTACCTGACGGCGGGGCGCGGCGTTGTTATTCATCGCACCACCTGCGGGAACCTGTCGAACTTTCGCAAGCAGCCGGAAAAATGGATCTCCGTCGGCTGGGAAAACAAAATAGAACGCGACTTTACCAGCCAGATCCAGATAGAAACCCGCAACCGCACCGGCGTGCTTGCCGAAGTGGCGACCAACATCGCTGACTGCGGTTCCAACATCGAACAGGTTGAGGTCATGGGGCGGCATGACGACTGTTCATTGCTGTCATTCGTCCTGACCATCAAGGATCGTTCCCACCTGGCAACCATCATGCGCAATGTCCGCAAGATGCCAAACGTGATACGCGTGTCGCGCGACTGTGCGTAACGCCCCGGACACCGGAAACCCAACCATGAAAAAACAAGCCATTCACAGCGCTGCGGCACCCGCTGCCATCGGCACCTATTCCCAGGCTGTGCGGAGCGGCCAACTGGTTTTCCTGTCCGGCCAGATTCCGCTGCGGCCGGATAACATGACAATCGTCGAGGGCGACTTCGCGGCGCGCGCGCGACAGGTTTTTACCAATCTCGGCGCGGTCGCGGCGGCGGCGGGCGGTGGCCTTAACGACATCGTCAAGTTGACGATATTTCTGACTGACCTGAACGACTTTGCGACGGTCAACGCGGTGATGGAGGAGTTCTTCGAACAACCTTTTCCGGCGCGCGCAGCCGTCGGGGTCGCCGCGCTACCGAAAGGCGCCGACGTCGAAGCCGACGCAATACTCGCGCTGTAGGCGGCAACTTGTCGTTAGCACGGCAGGCAGCGTTAACCGAGTTGCGGGGCGTCGGTCCGGCGCTTGCTGAAAAGCTGGCGAAACTCGGCCTGTCGCGCGTCGAAGACCTGCTGTTCCTGCTGCCGCTGCGCTACGAAGATCGGACCCGGCTCGTAAAGATCGGCGCACTGCTCGCCGGTTCCCGCATGCTCGCCAGCGGTGAAGTCCTGCTCGCGGAAACCGTGTATCGGGGCCGGCGAAGTTTGCTGGTACGCATCAGCGACGGCAGCGGCCAGCTCACATTACGTTTTTTTCATTTCTCGCGACAACAGCAAGCACAGTTTCGCCTCGGCGCACGCGTCGCCTGTTTCGGCGAGGTCCGTCGGGGTGCCGCCGGTTTTGAAATGATTCATCCGGAATATCGGCTGCTGCGGGAAATGCAGAACCCGGTGACCACCGATTCCTTGACGCCGATCTACCCGGCAACCGAGGGCGTGCAGCAGGGCCGCCTGCGCAACCTGACGGACCAGGCATTGCAGGCGATGCAGGCGTCACCCCCGGCAGAACTCCTGCCGCCGGACATTACGCGCAAACTGGGCATGCCTTCGCTCGCCAGCGCGATTCGTTACCTGCACCGGCCGCCGCCCGATGCCGACGTAAACATCATGCTGCAGGGGCGACACCCCTGCCAGCAGCGACTGGCCTTCGAGGAGCTGCTCGCGCATTACCTGAGCCTGCGCAACCTGCGTACGCTTGCAGCAACGAACGCAGCGCCGGCGCTCGTCGGCGGGAGCAACGAGGTGGACGCGTTCGTTAACGACCTGCCGTTTGAGCTAACCGGCGCACAACAGCGCGTCGTGGCGGAGATACTTCGGGACCTCGCCCGGCCGCACCCCATGATGCGCCTGATCCAGGGCGACGTCGGCTCCGGCAAAACAGTCGTCGCCGCCATCGCCTGCATCAAGGCGATCGCTTGCGGCGTACAAACGGCGATCATGGCGCCGACAGAAATTCTCGCCGAGCAGCACTGGCGCAGCTTCTCCTCGTGGTTCGAGCCGCTCGGCATTACCCCGGCATGGCTGACGGGCAGCCAGCGCGCGGCGGCCCGGCGTGCGGCGCTGCAATCGATCGCTGACGGCAGCGCGCAGGTTGTGGTGGGTACGCACGCGCTGTTCCAGGAAGGCGTTGAGTTCAAACAGCTGGCGCTCGTGATTATTGATGAACAGCACCGGTTTGGCGTGCACCAGCGCATGGCGCTGCGCGACAAGGGCGTCAGCAATGCCGGTCACCCGCACCAGCTCGTTATGACCGCAACGCCCATTCCCCGCACTCTCGCGATGGC
>JBATID010000160.1:0-2867 GCA_049667545.1 Woeseiaceae bacterium | reverse complement strand
GGAAGCCGGCTCGCGCCCGGGGGCCGGTATCCGTCGATAATCCAAAGCCGACCGTGTACTCAATGCGGTCGGCCGGTTCCAGCACGATGCTCACCGGGAGTTGCTGGTTTGACGCACGCTCGAATTCGGGCATCAGTTCGATGCGGCTGAAATAGCCGCTGCGGGAGAGGTCGTTATAGGCCCTGGTGAGCAGGCGATTGTCGTAAGGCATGTCCGGTTCGAAGTCGAGAAATGCGCGCACGAGGGACTCGTCCAGAACCGACTGCGCTAACGCAATTTCGCCAAAATCGTAGCGCGGACCGCTGGCGAATTTCAGCGCCAGGTCGGCGGCATGTTCCTCTGGCCAAACGTCGATTGAATTTTCCAGAAAGGCCGCCTCCACGTACCCGCGTTCCGCGGCGCGGATCTGCAGAGACTCCTTCAGCAATTCGTAGTCAGAATGGCGCAAACGACTGCCGGCACTGAGGACCGGCGTTGCAACCAGGTCCGCAAAATTATCGCGGTCGCCAGGAGCCGCTTCTATTGCAATGGCCACGTTCCTCAGGGTGACTGGTTGGCCGGCATCGATGCGGATAGTCGCCTTCCAGCAGTCTGTGGTCTGCTCCAGTGACGTTTCTATGATCGGGTCGTAAAAGCCGTATGGCTGAAGCGCGGTCTTTACTTCTTCAGCAATCGCGCGGAAGCGGCGTCGCACGAGCCAGGACTCTGCATCGCAAGGTTCACCGGCCAGGGCAACGTAGCTGCCAACATTGCGCTGCAGCTCCGCATCCACACCTTCAACGATCAGCTCGGCATGACCGAGCGATGCGAGGAGTAGAGCCAGGAATAGTATGGGAGTGCGCATCGTTAAAAGCTGTTGGCGACAAGCATCCTCCGCGTCAAAGCCACCTCACAATAACAGACCAGGAAAAGCCGGAAGAATTCTCCAGGCGCCGCAGAAACGGCGGGTCTTCGGCGTTCATGGTTGCTCTTTTGGTTTGCGCTCGCCAAGCGGGGATATCAATACAGTGTGGACCTGCCTGCCGAGCATCCGTGCAACCGTGAACCTGAAACCGTCACTGGCCACGGAGTCGCCTTCCTTGGGCAGGCGCTCGAGCAATTGCATGACAAATCCACCGAGTGTGCCAATCTGCGCGTGTCGCTCTATCGAAATATCGAGGGTCGCCTCGAGTTCCACCAGTGGCAGCTGCCCATTTGCCCGCCAGCCAGTGTCGATGGCTTCGATCGGCGCGATCAGTTCATCGATGTCCCACTCGTCTTCAATTTCGCCGACGATTTCCTCGAGCATGTCCTCAAGGGTCGCAATACCAATGTAGGTACCGTGTTCGTCAACGACAGTCGCCATGTGAGTGCGCGTCGATCGCATACGCTCCAGTAACGATGAAATCAGCAGCGTCGGCGGCACGACAAGTGGCGCGCGCAGCCTTTCCGGCAACGTATCCCAGACATTCTTTTCCTCAGCGACAAACGCTGCGGTCAGGTCCTTGGTTGCCAGTACACCGACGACATTGCCTTTTGCATCGAGAACCGGAAAGCGGCTGTGCAAAGTCGTGACAACAGTCTCCTTGTTGGTTTCAGCATCGGCGGTTAGCCGCAGCTTGTCGACGTTGACCCAGGGCACCATGACCTGACGAACCGTCTGGTCGTCAAACAGAAAGGCCTTGCGAATAATTTCAGCGGTCTTTTGTTCGAGCTCACCGTGTGCTTCCGATTCGTCGACGATGGCACTGATCTCATCTTCGGAAATGACTTCGTGATGTGAACGGCCACCAACGCCGAGCAGTTTGAGGATTCCTGCGTTCGCGCGATCCAACAGCCAGTTGAGCGGAAACACGAGCCTGTAGAACCAGTACAGCGGATAGGCCAACGCCAAAGTCACCGGCGTCGGTTTGCGAATCGCGTAGGTCTTTGGCACCTGTTCGCCCACGACAATATGCAGCGAAGAGAAAATCAGGAAGCCAACGATGAAAGAAATCGTATGCAGTGCAGGTCCCGTGATGCCGAATTTTGACAAGAGCGGTTCCAGCAGCGCCGCGACCGCCGGCTCGCCAACCCAGCCGAGCCCCAGGGACGCCATGGTAATACCAAGCTGGCATGCGGCCAGGTAGGCGTCGAGATTGTTGTGCATCCGGGCGCTCAGCACCGCGGCACGGCGCTGTTGAGCAATGGCCTGATCGAGCTGAAAGCCACGGACTTTGACCAGCGCGAATTCAGCGGCAACAAAAAAAGCATTGGCAGCAAGTAGCAGCACGACCGCAAGCAGAGAATACGTTAATGAGCTCATAGATTACCGTAAGGAAAGAATGCAGCTTGCGGGTTACTCGGTATCGCCGTGGAGCATGCGAATTTCAAGTGGCTTGGTGGCATCCAGATGGACGTCGCGCTGCGGGAAGGCGATGACGATGCCGTTGTCGTCAAACAACTGACTGATTCGAAAACGAATGTCACTGCGAATTTCTCTGAGCGCTTTCTCGCCAGCCACGTCACACCAGAAATAGGCATCGAAGATCAGCGCATTGTCGCCAAAGTCTTCGAACACAACGCTCGGTTCAGGGCGTGCTTTTGATTCGGGCTGTTCGGCAACGGCCTTCAGGATCAGCTCGGCAACTTTCTGTACCGGCGACCCGTAGGCGACGCCGACACGGACCGTGGTACGAATCTCCCGGTCAACCAGTGTCCAGTTCACAACCGTGCGCTCTAAAAGCTGGCTGTTCGGCACCAGCATATGGACACCATCAGAGCGTCGAATACGTGTCGACCGGTTACCAACCTGCTCGACGACACCCGTCGCGCTATCCAACTCGATGAAATCATCGATGCGGATCGGCCGTTCGGCCATCAGTATCCAGCCACTGATAAAGTTATTG
>JBATID010000159.1:0-2963 GCA_049667545.1 Woeseiaceae bacterium | reverse complement strand
GCGTCAATGGTCCACTCTGCAGTCCATTTCTTGGCAGTGACTTGGGCACCAGATGGGCACCGTCGTAATCCGTTCGTACCGGACAAAGTCTTAACCATGTGACCGGAATACACCGGGAAAATGGCGCGCCCGACAGGATGGGCCTTCGGAGTGTAGGTGTCAGGACTTGAAGAAAGCCTTTATTCGCGCTTGGGCAATGCGACGTATTGAATCCTCGAGATCAGTTTGTTTGAGACGGCGAAGCATCGTCTTCTTGTCAATCATGTCGTGCCGCACCAGTACCTGCACAAAATCCAGATCCTTTGGCCTCATCGCGATCATTTTTGAAATCGCAAGATCATGAACTTCCAGACAGTACCCTGTCACGCCGTTTGTATTTTCATTGCTCACTGCGACCAAACGGCTTTCCCAGTCTACCGGCAGTACAGCAGTCTTCTTCCCGACCCCCTGTGCATAGTAGCCGTGCAATTCGTGAAACGATGAGCCCTCGCCAATCGCGCCATCGACCTTGTCCGCTTTTTCCGGATGGTTCTTCGGATAGACATCGGCTTCCATTGATGACAGAAGTCGTACCGGCGCATCCGGAAACTGGCCCAATATGGCCTGGCTGCCGATGATGATGATTTCATCATCGGCAGCGATTTCTCCGCTAGCGCGAATAAGGTGCTCAAGCTCTGAACGCTGCATAAATCTGATCGCGCTCGTCAGCGGTAAGGATCCCAGCAAATGGAGATGACGAACGTAGCCTCGTCGCATCTTCGCTCATGCTCGTAATTATCTCCGCGATTTCCGGCCAGGGACGCTTGAGTATTTCCTGCCATTCGTGGAGATAATGCGGTAGAGGGTCTGCTGACTTCGCGCTCCAACGCTCGAGGTTTGCTCTTGCCTTGTCGAGCAAATCGGGATCATGCGAAATCTTCTGTGTAATTTTACAGTGCATCGCCAGACTGCGGGCATCCAGAATACGATGATCCGAATACTGTCGCACACCCTCGGCTGGCTCCCAGCGGCGGACATTTTTCAATCCGGCATCACGTTTCCGTTTCCGATATGCCCGCATGCGCTCGGCGGCCGTCAAAGCATTGTCTTTTCGAGGGCGACCTCGATTTTTTGCTGTCGTCTTCATCGACTTAATGTAACGCGTTACGCACAATAGTGCAAACTGTACCGGAGAAATGCCCGTCAGGTCCGGGAACTCCAAACGTGTTAACTATGCGTCCCGAATAAGGTGTAAACCATGTGACCGGAATACACCCTGAAAAGAATGGCGCGCCCGACAGGATGGGCCTTCGGCCTGTCCTCGGTAGATTCCTCGCTGCGCTCGTCACCCCTTCGGGGCGCCTTTGGCGTCCAAACCGGCCAAACCGGTTTGTCGCTCGTCGGTACGAACCTGTGACCCCTGCCTTCGGAGCACGTCAGGTAATTCGCAACTAACTGAAATTATTGAAGCCAACTGGTGAGGCGCCCATTGCAACTGCAGTACTTTGCACAACCGTGCAGCACTCAGTCACACAATTTTCACACAGCCATTCGCATCGCTCACAAGGTGCAATTGAATGAGAGGCTAATGAATGAGGCAGTCGTAGGGAATATTCAGGCCTTTGTGCAACTTTTTGATCATCACAAGCGTCAGGTCTCGCTTCCTGTTTAACACTTCAGACACGCGCCCACTTGCTCCAATGTAAGGCTCCAGGTCTTTCCGCGATAGACTGTTTTGCTCCATCAGAAACTTTATTGCCTCGATTGGATCCGATACAGGAATTGCATATTGCTCATCTTCATACTTCTCAACAAGAAGCATCAGGACATCCAGTTCGTCGCCCTTCGGCGTACCCGATTTGGCACCCCACAGCTCATCGATGCGTTTCAAAGCACGATTTAACTCACGGTCATTTTTGATAGGTTTCAATTTCATCACTAGATATTCTCAATATCGTCAATCTGATCGTATTCCTCATGTGTTCCCACGAATCGAATCAGCATGCCATGACGGGCATAGTCCATTAGAACCACAATTCTGTACTTGTTACCGCAAATATTGAAAACAACACGGCTGTTCTTCAGGATGCTCGCATTGCGGAGATCAGCTTTCAGCTTGTGCGGTGTGTTCCATTTGACCGATGCACAAAAGTTGTACCACTCCGTCATTTGCTTTTTCGCATCCCTGTACTTCGGGCTGCTTTCCCAGAACTTACGCAGTCTGGATTTCGCGATAACCCTCATTGACATACATTATCATTCTCCCGCTATGGGAGCAAGTGCACTTCTCCCATCCCGGGAGTCCGTGCACGGCACACCAACAGGACATTGGCGCGAAGACCTAACTTTCGATGCGGGACATCTTTCGAAAAAATAAAGCGGGAGTATCAGATGTTACCTATGTCTCCGGAATAAGATGTAAACCATGTGGCCGGTATACACCCTTTTATTACTGGCGCGCCCGACAGGATTGATTGACCGGCAACTGCGTTGCCTCGCCGTTGGCGTCTGTCGCACGACTCCGTCATGCTCGGATCAGATCGCCTAAGGGCGATCTTTTCCCCTGCGGGGCGCCTTCGGCGTCTAAAACGCTGATGCGTTTTATCGAACAACGTCCGCCTCCTTGGGCGGGACACACCAGGTAATAAGAAAAGGGGCCCCAAAGGGACCCCTTTTTTATTACTGGCGCGCCCGACAGGATTCGAACCTGTGACCCCTGCCTTCGGAGGGCAACCCCGATGAGCGGCCTCAATCGGTGTCAGTCGTAAATTTTGCTGCAAGCCGCGCCGTTCATAGGTTTCGACTCTAGTGAACATTCGCAGCGGCGGCAACGATTAACCCCACTTTTGCCATATTTTGTCGGGCACGCGTCGTTTTTGGTCACGAAACCTGTGCCAAATTGGCACAAGTTTGAATTGGTTCGGCTGCCCGGCGGCGATGCCGGGTCCTGTTCGTGCGTCAGATAGCCGTTAACGTCGTAGAGG
>JBATID010000158.1:0-3920 GCA_049667545.1 Woeseiaceae bacterium | reverse complement strand
ACTTATGGGCGCGTGTCGCGCTACGGAATGATTGCATTCGCGTCCAGCCTCGATCAGGCCGGTGTCATCACGCGTACGGCCGCAGATGCGGCGCGCCTCCTCGGCGTCATGGCGGGCTTCGATCCGCGCGACTCCACCTCCATTGACGAAGCGGTCCCGGACTACCTGGCGAGCATCAACCAGTCGATAAAGGGACTGCGCGTCGGCATCGTGCGGCAGCATTTCGACGCCGGTCTCGACGCCGACTGCGCCGCGCGCATACGCGAGGCGATCGCCGTGCTCGAGGCGTTGGGCGCCACAACGGTGGAAGTTGATCTGCCAAATCTCGATCTGTCGGTGCCCACCTATTACGTCGTGGCCCCGGCCGAGTGCTCGTCGAACCTGTCGCGCTTTGATGGCGTGCGGTTCGGGCATCGTGCCGAGAACCCGGAAGACCTGCTCGATCTCTACTGCCGGAGTCGCGGTGAGGGCTTCGGCGATGAAGTAAAGCGCCGCATCATGACCGGCACTTACGTGCTGTCAGCCGGCTACTATGACGCCTACTACCTGAAAGCTCAGCAGGTACGCCAGCTGATCGCCGATGATTTCAGGAAAGCGTTTGCCGACGTTGACGTCATTGCCGGCCCGACGTCGCCGTCACCGGCGTTCAAGCTCGGCGACAAGGTCGACGATCCGATCACGATGTATCTGAACGACATCTACACGATCGGCGCAAACCTGGCGGGACTGCCAGCCATGTCCGTTCCCTGTGGTTTCGTTGACGGGCTGCCGGTTGGCCTGCACCTGGTTGGCGCGCACTTCGCGGAAGGGACGCTACTGCGCTGTGCGCATCAGTACGAGCAGCAGACCGAGTGGCACATGGCGCGACCGGAGGCCTTCCGATGAGCAGCGCGTGGGAAGTGGTCATCGGGCTGGAGATTCACACGCAACTGGCGACGCGCTCCAAGATCTTCTCCGGCTCATCGACGGAATACGGCGCCGAGCCCAATACCCAGGCGAGTCTCATCGATCTTGGTTACCCGGGCATGCTGCCGGTGCTGAACAAGGAGGTCGTGCACATGGCCGCCATGTTCGGTCTTGCGGTAGACGCGACCGTCGCGCCGCGGTCGGTATTTGCGCGCAAGAACTACTTTTATCCGGATCTGCCGAAAGGCTACCAGATCAGCCAGTACGAGCTGCCGATCGTCGAACACGGGGAACTGTTCATTACCGGCGACGACGGCGCTGAAAAGCGTATCGGCATCACCCGGGCCCATCTCGAAGAGGACGCCGGCAAGTCGATTCATGAGGGCCTGGAAAGATCGTCCGGCATCGACCTGAACCGTGCCGGTACACCCTTGCTGGAGATTGTGTCCGAGCCGGACCTCCGTTCCGCGAAGGAGGCGGTGGCGTATATGCGCAAGATTCACACGATCGTGCGCTACCTCGGCATCTCCGACGGCAACATGCAGGAAGGTTCGTTTCGCTGCGATGCCAACGTCTCGGTGCGACCGCGCGGGCAGAAAGAGCTTGGTACGCGTGCCGAATTGAAAAACCTGAACTCGTTTCGCTTCGTCGAGAAGGCCATCAACTTCGAGATCGAACGGCAGATCGCGCTGATCGAAGACGGTGGCACCGTCGTGCAGGAGACGCGACTGTACGATTCCGACAAGGATGAGACGCGCTCGATGCGCTCCAAGGAAGAGGCTAACGACTACCGTTACTTTCCCGATCCCGATTTACTGCCTGTTGTGATCAGTGCCGAGTACATCGAGTCAGTGCGACGCGAGTTGCCGGAGCTTCCGGACGCCAAGCAGCAGCGCTTCGTCGAGGCATACGAACTGAAAGGCGACGACGCCAGTTTGCTAACGACATCGCGGGCGCTGGCCGACTATTTTGAAGCCGCCGTTTCCACGAGCGCGGCGAACGCGCAGCTGGTTGCCAACTGGGTTGTCGGCGAACTCTCGGGCGCATTGAATAAAGACGGACTCGATATCAGCGACAGCAAAGTGTCTGCCGATGACCTTGCCGGCCTGCTCACGCGCATTCATGACAACACGATTTCGGGCAAGATAGCCAAGCAGGTGTTCGAAGCCATGTGGCAGGGCGAGGGTAGCGCCGATGCCATCATCGAGGCCAAAGGTCTCAAGCAAATCACGGACACATCCGCCATAGAAGCGGTGGTCGACCGGGTGATCGCGGCGCATCCCGAGCAGGCGGCAGATTACCGGGCAGGCAAGGACAAACTGATTGGTTTTTTTGTCGGCCAGGTAATGAAAGAGACCAAAGGACAGGCCAACCCCGGCCAGGTCAACCAGGTACTCAAAGCCAAGCTCGATAGCTGAGATGTCAGCTGACACCATGACATCGTTCGGCTTCGAGTCGATACCGGTGCGCGGCGCGCTGGTGCAGTTGTCACGAAGCTGGCGCCGCATGTTGCGCGACCATGATTACGATGCGCTCGTTTCGACGACGCTGGGTCATGCGGCGGCGGCGACCGCACTCATTGCACAAAGTCTTAAATTTGACGGTGCGATTACGTTGCAGCTGCAGCGTGGTGATGTCTTGAAGATGCTGGTCATGCAGTGCAGCAATGAGCTCGAACTGCGTGGCATGGCCATTGTCGACGTCGATCGGGGCGCGAGCGATTTTGGTGAGCTCACAGGCAATGCGCTGTGCGCGGTGACGGTGGACAACGGTGATCGGCCCTACCAGGGCATTGTCGAGGTCAACGACACCTCACTGGCCGCCAGTCTCGAACATTACTTTGCACGATCCGTGCAGGTGCCCAGTCACATCGCGCTCGTTGCGAATGAAGAGGTTGCCGGCGGCCTGCTCCTGCAGCAGGTACCGGGAGAGCTAATCGATGATGACGACTGGCAGCGGCTGAAATTTCTTGCCGAGACGCTGAGCTGCAAGGACTTCGCGGATGGCGGTGGCCTGCCGCTCGTCGGCAAGCTCTTTGCCGAGGATGACGTGCGCGTGTATGCGCCGCGCCCGGTCACTTTTCGTTGCCGTTGTTCAGCGCGCAAGACCGAGGACGTGCTCAAGATGATTGGCGAAGCCGAGGCGCGTGAGACGCTGCAAGAAAACCGGCGCATCGAGGTGGTTTGCGAGTACTGCGGTCGGCGGCGCACATTCGACGCCGTGGATGTTGAACGGCTGTTTGCTGACAACGTCGTTCTTGGGCCTGATTCGGTTCAGTAAACCACTGCCCGTTTTGCGGCGATCGCAGGCCAAGCGCCCGAGATGTTTATTGGCGGACTGTCTCGCTAGCGCTCGCTTTATGTCTCGCCAATAAACATCTCGTCCACTCGGCCTGCTGTGCAGGCCGTCGATTGACGAAAGGGTCGGCCGAATCCGTCATTAGGTTAATAGTGGGTGGTAGGGCCAAAATGCTTGGGCTATACTGTGAGGCCGTAAATATAAAAGAATGTTTATATATTTATATGAAAGCCTCGACCCAGCAACTGCAGAGCCAGCTCAAAGCGCTCGCCGAGCCGACCCGGCTCCGGCTGATCGCGCTGTGCGCCAGGGCCGAATGCAGCGTATCCGAGCTCACCGCGGTGACCGGGCTCAGCCAGCCGCGCATCTCGCAGCACTTAAAGCAGCTGTGTGCTGTTGATCTGCTGGAGCGCTTTCGCGACGGCCATTTCGTCTTTTATCGCTCGCCGACATTTGGGCCGGGCGCTACGGCACGCCGGCGAGTGCTCGCGCTGTTGCCGGAGGACGAGCCGCAGTTCGGCCGCGATCTCGAGCGCCTGCGCGCGCTGCGCGATTACGACGACACGACCCCGATTGCCGATGCCGATCGTTCACTGCACCGTGCGCTCGTTGAACTCACGGTCGCACGACCGCTTGGCGATTTGCTCGACGTCGGTTGCGGACAAGGCCGCCTGTTAAAGCTGCTGGCGTCACGCGCGCAGCGCGTGGTGGGTGTT
>JBATID010000157.1:0-8574 GCA_049667545.1 Woeseiaceae bacterium | reverse complement strand
TTTTTGCTGGGTTTGGCTTGGCGCGGCAAGTGATGCGCTCCGTTTTGGTAGATGAGTGAATTGTACAATTGACAGGCAACGACCGCTTTGAGTACAGTGCGCCACCCGTCAGGGCCGCTATTGTACGCGGTTGACACCTGCCCAGGTGGCGGAATTGGTAGACGCGCTAGCTTCAGGTGCTAGTTATCGTAAGGTAGTGGAGGTTCAAGTCCTCTCCTGGGCACCAAACAATTGAAGGCCCCCGTTCGGGGGCCTTCGTGTTTTGGCTACGCAACGGGCAGGCTGACCCTTGGTGCGTAATGGCTATCGTCATCACTGAAATTGCGCTTTCGTTGTGCAATCCTGACCGGGATATCGTGGCAAACTGGCGACGCCGCCGGAAAACCCGTTTTGAAACTCTTATGTTCCCTGCCTGGACAATTGAAGGTCTGATGTCAATCAATCCACGTATGCTAAGCATCCTCGCCGCGACGGCCCTTTTCGCCATTGCTGTTGGCCTCCGACTTGGAGCGGTTAACGCGACAGAAGTCCAGAATCCTATTCGCGCCGACGCTGCGGACTATTACACCTACGCGGTAAACCTCAAAAAACACCGCACCTATTCCAGGGCCACAATATCGGATACCGCGCCTGTACCGGACGCAGTCCGCTCCCCGGGTTATCCCGTGTTCCTGACGATGTTTGTTGAAGATCCACCAACACAGTTCATGCTCTGGAGGATCGTGGCAGCCCAAGCTCTGCTCGATAGCCTGACCGTGCTGCTTGCTCTGGCGATCTTCCGGCGATTCTTGCCCGAAGGCCTCGCACTCGGCGCCGGCCTGCTGACCGCCTTGTCGCCGCACCTGATCTCCGCGAGCACCTACCTGCTGACCGAGACCCTGTTTGTCTTCCTGACGACCTTGTCGATTTGGCTGCTGATAAAGCTGTTTGTTGACCAGAACCGAGTCGTCGCCATTGCGGCCGGCGCCATCATCGCGGCGGCGACATTGACACGACCAACCCTGCAGTTCTTCATCATTCCGGCTGCCGGCATCCTGTATTTCGTGCTCGCCCGCCGTGACCGGCTCAGGCTCATCACGCCGTTGCTTGTCGGTTTTGTGCTCGTCGTGTCGCCGTGGGTAATCCGAAATCTCGGTCCGATAGGTAGCCCCACCGATCCGATCCTGAGCACACTTTCGCTGCAGCACGGCATGTACCCGGACTTCAGATACCAGGACATACCGGAGAGCACGGGCATTCCCTACCGTTACGACCCGAGAAGCGACGAGATCACAGAATCTAAAGGCACGGTGTTGCGCGAAATCGGACGGCGTTTTTCAGAGGAACCTGTGCGTCATCTCGAATGGTACCTGCTTAAGAAACCAATCACGCTGCTGAGCTGGAACATCATTGCCGGCGCTGGCGGTATCTTCATCTACCCGGTCAATTCGTCGCCCTATCTCTCCCAGGCGACATACATCAACACCTACATCGGCATGAAAGCCCTGCATTGGCCATTGGTGATTTTGGCGCTGTTCGCGACGGTGATGATATGGACGCCCGTAGCGAAAGGACTCCCGGCAAATACGTTGTTCGCGACACGTTTGTTGTCATTGCTAATGCTGTATTTTCTGTCGCTGCATGTCATCGTGGCGCCCTACCCACGCTACGGCATACCGCTCAGACCGGCCATATACGGACTGGCCTTGTTTCAGTGCTGGTGGATCTTCACCTGGCTCAAGCACTTGCTTCGCGCTCCGCCTGCCGCAAATTTAGCGTGAAACGGTATACTGGCCCGCACCGCATCAGTTGACGAGGATCGAACTCATGACATTGCTGGTTCTGGGCGTACTCATCTGGAGTTTGACTCACCTGTTTCCCGCGATGCTGCCAGATGCGCGCGGTCGATGGTTCAACAAACTGGGTGAGAACAAGTACAAGGGCGTGTCCTCGCTGGGAATCCTCCTCGGACTGGTTCTGATCGTCCTGGGCTGGCGCTCGGTCGTACCAACTGGCGTTTATGCGCCGCCGCTGGCGCCCAACCCGCTGGTCTCACTGCTGGTGCTGGCAGCCCTGATTCTGTTTGCCGCATCCGCCATTCCCGGCAATATCAAGCGCTACGTTCGGCACCCGCAAATGGCGGCGGTAATCCTCTGGGGCGTGGCGCACCTGCTGACTAATGGCAGCAACCGAGCCATCGTACTATTTGGCGGCCTGACGCTATGGGCCGTGCTCGAGATTATCTTTTGTAACAAACGCGACGGAGAATGGCAGAAGCCAGCGAAAAAAGCCGTCAAGTCCGACTTCGTCACCGTCGTGGCCGGCCTGTTAGTCTTCGCAGTACTCGCCTATTTCCACCCGAGCTTCTTCGGCGCAGCCGCCATCCCGGGTCTTGGTTAATAGCCGTAATCGAGTAGCGCGACCTGGTATTGCTCCAGTTCGAAGCGGTAACGGGCGCGCTGCTCGTAAAGATCTTCGATCTCCGCATCGAGTTCTCCAATACGTTCTGAGAGGTTTTTCAGCTCCGCCAGCAGTATGATGCGGCGTTCTGTCGTTGTTTCTCTGTCGATCAATTCCGCTTCGTTTTCCAGCATTTCAGCGTCAATACGATCCAGCTCGTTTTGTCGGGAATTGATCCCGGCCGTCGCACGATTCACATTCGCCTGCAGTGTGTATAGCTGCCGTCCACTGTTAAAGGCATCGAGAAAATCACCTTCGAGATTTGCGTTGCACACCCCGTGGTAGCTGCCGCCATGCGAGCCGATTTCGAATCCACGGCCGGGCTGGCAATATTCCACCAGGCCCTGTTCGCGACCATTTTGATACGCGGCAAAATCCGGGGTGACACCGTGCTTGGCGCAGGCTTTGCGATGCTGACTGAGGTGGTCGCTGGTATATCCGCGCGCGCCGTCTTCGAAGCCGATGGCGGCCCAGTCACTCGTCATGCACTCATCGCCACTCATCGATGCGCAGCCGCCAAGGCCTGCGAGTACAAGTGCCATCCAAACAATATTCCATGATTTCCTCATGACGTGCTCCGCTGTATTTAACTGGCGATTTTTGCTCTGAACAACGCTACCGGCGCGCGCCCCAAGCTTCCGTGATCACATTCACAAATACACCGTTACTGCTGAACCAGGGCTGAAAATCGACGGATTCTGCTGCTCTCATTCGGGCTCAGTGTGAACTGCGTCACAGTCGATGGCACGGCCGGAGACTACGCTCGAACGGTGACCAAAACGCCGAGACTTCGCCCATGAGCATCGCAGCCGTCAGCGCCGCCGGCACTGTCGCACTGACGACGGCCATTGCATTCCTGTTGATCGCACGCTCGTGGCGCGCCTTGAATCAATTTGTCGGCGAAGGCTCGCGTTTCAATGAGAGCATCATGCACGAAGCCGCGCAGCGATTTCGCGACGAATACAACCGTCTGTCGGCGTCACAGTCGATCTACCTGGGCGGCATGCTGGTGTTCGCGATGTTGTTCGCCGCCGCCTATTTGCTACAGGCAGAGCAACTGTTTGCCGGCTATCCGGAGTGGCAACTGGGCTTGCTCTTAGGCTTTCTATTGCTGGCGGCGGCATTTGCTGCCTACAAAATTATTGGTACTTTTCGCGCGGCACGACAGACCCGGCTCCTGCGTGACGCGAGCATCGCCATCGGGCACCAATTACAGCAGTCATCATCTGCATCGACGCTGCTCTTTCATGACGTCGAAACGAGCGCCGGTGTTATCGACCACGTTGTCATCGGTCGCGAAGGCATTTACGCTGTCAATGTGATCGCCCGACGCTCCGGCGAAGGCGCAAGCGCGCGCATACTGGAAAATCGTGTACATTTTTCCGCATCGGAAGAGCAGGTTTCCGTCGTTCCCGATCTTGCGAAAAACACGCGGCTCGCCAAGCATTTCACGCAACTTATCGGTCAGCGCGTGCGAGTGCGCTCAGTCATCGCCGTGCCAGGCTGGGAAACGCCAGAACAAGCGGATGAGCGTCACCTCATTGTCAACGAGAGAAATGTCGCCATGCTGCTCGGCTGGAAGGACAGGACCGATTTGCTGATGGATGACGACGTGCAGATCCTGGTCCAGGATCTGCGGTTACGCTGCCGGCAACGAGTCCGCAACAGAACCAGAAGCTCGCTTTAAGGCGTGCCTTGTGCGGCCCGATTCAGCTGCGCCTGTGCATCAACAAACATGGCCCCTGCTTTTTTCAAATACGTCGCCGCCTCGTCAATATAGCCATCGGCAGACGCAGACCACACCCGATTGATGTAGCGCTCGCCCGCGGCAAAGCTGCTCATGATGTCCGCGTAAGTCTGCAAGCCAAACAGATGCACCATGCTTTCCCGCGCATCGGCAAAGCGACGCAAGTCGTCCCGCAACTTGAGATCGATGGTATCGCGCAGCGCAGCCCCTTGCTGCTGACCCTCACCGTTCAGTTCTTCAAGATCGCGAACAATATTCTGGATCGACTCATTCAGCTCCGTGCGATTCACCTGCAGCACGGTCTCCGAGCGTGCTGCTGCCGAGGCCTGCCCTTTAAAGAGCACCAGGCCAACGACCGCCGCGACGGCACTGATTGCGAAGAGTGTCCAGTTGACTTCCTGCACGTCGAGCGATGTCGCGTAAGCACCGCCTAAGAAACCGACGGCCAGCAGAAAGTAACCCAGTCCTTTCTTAGTCATTTCCCTGCCTCCTATGAAAATACGATGACCAAAGCATTACCAACACCGACCAACGCTTCCCCGATGATGAGCCCGGCAGCAACAGGAATGCCGATCTCCTCGCTCCAGGTATTGCCTTTCACTTTGTTCGTTAGCTCACGGGCCAGCGTGCCGAGCGAATACGTCAGTACAATATTGAACGGCAGGTAGAAGCCGAGTCCGACGGTGATACCCAGCCCACCGATGACCGCCGATAAAATGCCGCCAAGAATCGCGCCGGCCATGTATTTCTCGGTCGGCACGTCGCCGCCCAAAATGCCATCGATCGTGCTGGCCAGTGCCTGTGCCTGCGGTGCCGGCAACTGCTCGCTGCCCAGCCCGTAGGACTTGTCCAACACGAAAATGACAAAGATCACGACGATCGGGCCAAGCCATGCGCCGGCAAACTGCCCAATCTGCTGCATCCGTGGCGTCGCACCCACGAGGTAGCCCGTCTTCAGATCGAGCATCAGGTCGGTGGCCTGCGACATGGCCACACAGGTGGCCGCGCCAACCATCAGGGCGGCGATGATCGAATCGTCACGCTCCATACCGTGCGTCACGATGATCAGCAGCGTGATACCGACCAGCGTCATACCCGACAACGGTGACCAGTTGGTGCGGCCAATGGCCTCGGACAATATGATGCCTGCCATCCAGATCCACAACGTGCCCAGCAGCGCCATCGCAATACCGCGTCCGAGGCTTACCGACTCCGCGGAGGATACCGCCATGAAGCTCAACAGAATCACGGCGCCGACGATGGCGAAGTACAGCATCTTGATCGGCATTTCGTCGCTGGACGAATCGCTCGAGACGCCGGCGGCTTTCTGCATCGAACGAATGGCACTGACAATCAGCGGGAACGCCAGTATCACGCCCATGATCGCGCCGCCGATCAGCATGCCGATACCCAGTGGGCGGTACAGCAGCACACGCATCAAACCCGGCTCACCACCGGCGGCATCCGCCGGAAAGCTGCCGGTCATGGCCAGCATCGGCGACAGGAACCAGTAGGCAACAAAGCCACCGATGATGAATGCGATGCCGCCACGCCCGGCAATGAAGCCGACGCCAACCGTCATCAGCGACAGGTACCAGATGCCGTTCATATAATTCGGTAGCCCGAGCTGCGCACCCACGTTCCAGTCATCGACACCGGTCTGGATGGTTGCAAAATGCATGAGCGCGCTAATCAGCGCCGCAATCACCAGGAAAACCGCTTTACGCACACCGGCACCGGGTGATTTGAGGATCGTCGCAACAGCAACGCCGCCCGGATAGGTCAGGCGTTCATAGTCAATCATGTGCTTGCGCAGGGGAATAATAAACGCGATGCCCATGAAAGCACCGGCGATACAGCCGAAGGTGAGAATCACCGGATCGAAACGATCACCGAAGCCGAGCAAAAACAGCGCCGGCACGGAAAACATCATTCCTGAGGACGCACCGTTGACGCCGCTGGCGATCGTCTGGACGATATTGTTTTCGACAATACTTTTGCGTCCCAAAAGGCCACGCAAAATGCCGAAGCCGAGGATCGCCGCGAGTTCCGAACCTTCAATGGAAAATCCGAGTATCAATGCCGCATAGCCAATCGCCACGGCAATGATGACCCCCAGAAACCAGCCGGTGATCAGCGCGACCCACGTAAGCTCCGGGTACGGCCGAGCGATTGTTGATGGTGTCGATGCCACCGTCTATCCCCCGTTGTTATTTTCCGGAAAGCCTACCACAGAGGCTGCAGGCGCGCTGCCAGCTCCTGCTTCTGAATAACCTCGTTAAACTCGTCCGCCAGCGCTGCGCACGCAGCGACGCAGGTCCGCCATGCTTTGACCCGCGCTGCCGGCGTGAGCCTGACGAAATCGCTGCGATCGGGAATTTTTGCGTTCGGTAGTTTTGCGACAAAGTCCGCTGACGGGCTAACAAGAATCGTGCGATCGACGTTGCCAGGATGCGGTCGCCGCCACTTGAGGCGCTTGTCAAACCAGCCGGGCACGATACGATCATAGAAATGCGGGAACAGCGTCATCCGTTCCCTGCTGCTGTGCGGCAGATCCAGATGATAATCAATGACACCGCCATCTCGATAAATGCCGGGTTGCGCGCCACTGATGTCGCGTACGCCCGATAGCACGAGCGGGATGGAGCCGCTCGCGATAATCGCATCAAACAGGTTGTCCCGGGTCAATGCGATGCGCTGCAGTGGAAAACCGGTCAGCTCGAAAAACGGCGGTACCTCGCGCTCATCGAAAAAGAGCGCGCGTTCAAAAAACAGCCCCAGGGTCTTGCGACTGATCGCGTTCATCGTCGCTGCCGCAATCAAACTCGCCGCCAGCAGCGAGCGATTCTCCGTGGCGCTGCTCTTGCGGCTGCGTACCGCCATGACGTGCAGGCGAAACAACGGGTTCTCCAGAATCTGCTGGACGCCGTGCGGTCCGACAACGTCGGCGAGAATGTCGCGACTCTTCGCGGTGATCTCGTGAATGTCGGGCTTCTCGCTGTAGGTCTGGTCGAGATACGCTTTCTCGAAACGCTCGATAGCCGCCAACGGATCGTTCTGCGCATAACAGGCGAAGCGCCAGGAGCCGATCGACGAACCGATCAGATGCACCGGGCCGGCCATTTTCGGCACGAGGTTCTTGAGGATCGCGCGGTCGAGCTGACTCAGTACCAGCCATTTCGCCCCGCCCGACGCGCCGGCAATCGTACCGATGCTGCTGATGTCAAAGCCATGCGCGCGGATCGATTTCAGCGCACCTGCGCCCGCTTTGAAGGTCAAAGACGGAGTCTTCATGTCACTTTTCGCTGGCGCCAGGCAGCGCCTCGCTAGTCGAAGGGGTGTGTCTTGATGATCGTCTGCTCGCGATCCGGGCCGGTCGATATGATGACGACGGGTACGCCGGCGAGTTCTTCAATACGCGCGAGATAAGCGCGCGCCTTTTTCGGCAGCTTGTCGAAGTCGGTGATGCCGACCGTAGACTCCTGCCAGCCCGCCCACTCTTCGTAAATCGGCTTGCAATCGGCAAAACGATCAACCACCACCGGCAGACCTGTGATGGGCTTACCATCAATCGAATAACCCACGCAGATCTGAATCGTCTCCAGCTCGTCGAGTACATCGAGTTTCGTCACGCACAAGCCCGACACGCTGCTGTTGATAATCGAGCGACGCAACGCAACGGCATCAAACCAGCCACACCGGCGCGGTCGCCCGGTCGTGGCACCAAACTCTGCCCCGACTCTCGCCAGGTGCGCGCCCTGGTCATCGAAGAGCTCGGTCGGAAACGGGCCTGCGCCAACACGCGTGGTGTAGGCCTTCACAATACCCACGATGTAGTCGAGATTTCGCGGACCGATACCGGTGCCAGTACTCGCTGCAGCCGCCACAGTATTCGATGACGTGACATACGGATAGGTACCGTGATCAACATCAAGGAAACTGCCCTGCGCGCCTTCGAACAAGATACCTTTGTCGGAGTCCGCCAGATCGTGGAGTATTTGCGTGATGTCCGCCGTGATTGGCGCCATGATTTCGGCGTAGCCCAGAGCTTCGTCCAGTGTTTGGGCAAAGTCGACGGTCTTGGCACCGAAATAGTTCTTTAGCAGGAAGTTATGGAAGTCGAGAACTTCACCCAGCTTGGCGGCAAAAACCTCGCGCACAAAAATGTCGGAGACCTTCAAGGCGCGGCGCGCGACTTTGTCTTCGTAAGCCGGTCCGATACCGCGACCAGTGGTGCCAATGGCGCTGGAACCTCGGGATTTCTCTCGCGCCGCGTCGAGCGCCACGTGTGACGGCAGGATCAGCGGGCAGCCCGGGCTGACCTTAAGGCGCTCGTAAACCGGCACACCTTTGGCAATCAGCGCGTCCGCCTCTTCCACCAGGGCGTC
>JBATID010000156.1:0-1899 GCA_049667545.1 Woeseiaceae bacterium | reverse complement strand
GTTTCGTCGTTAAGTCCCAGGTTCAGAATCGTGTCCATCATGCCGGGCATCGACATCGCGGATCCTGAGCGGACCGATACGAGCAGTGGATCGGGGCCCCTGCCGAACGTCTTACCGGTGGCTGCTTCGAGCTTCTTGATCTCGGCGCGGACGTCGTCCATCAGTTCGCCGGGCAATTTGTTTTGTTTCAGGTAGTCCAGGCACGCCTCGGTTGTGATGACGAAGCCGGGCGGGACGTTGATGCCTATTTGTGTCATTTCGCACAGGTTCGCACCCTTGCCGCCGAGCAGTTTCTTGTTATGGCCATCGCCATCGGTAAATGAGTAGACGTGCTTGTTTTTCATCGTTTTTTTGACCCTGATATTGCCGAATTTGTGTCGAATGTTCCCCTAACAGGCAACACCATGCTATTGCGGCAAACCCCTAAATCAGGGGAAAAACCGTAACCCAGGGTTGCGGGAAAACTTCAGTTGTACGGACGCAGTCTCGCGAGGCTATGGACAAAAATGACGCGGTCCTCGATCGTCAATATACCTTCATCGACCATGTGGCGCAGCAGACGTGACAACGTCTCCGGCTGAATCGACAGTCTGGACGCGATGACATGGCGCGGCAGCTCGAGACGCACCGTCGCCTCATCGTCGTTCGTTTCGACGATATGCTCCAACAGGTAACTCGCCAGGCGGCTGCGGGCATTTTGCACCGTCAGATTCTCGATCTCACGAACGCGTGCGTGCAGATGTCGGCAGACATCACTGAGTAGCCGCATGCAGGCGTCCGGGTTCGCATAGACGAGTTCGATATAGGCGTTAATCGGTATCTGGCAAAGCGAGCAGTCGGCCAGCGCCTCGGCTGTCACCGGGTACTTCTGTTCGCGCATGAAGGCGATGGCCTCGGCAAAGGTGCGCCCGGGGCTGACAACTTCCAGGACTTTCTTCTCGCCGGATGCCGCGATCAGATTCAACTCAATCAGGCCGGCGTCCAGATAGAAGAAGTTGGCTGCCGGATCACCACGGTGAAACAGTATTGCGCCCTTTTCTGCCTGCTTGGCGGACAAGTGCACGGCGAGCGTGTCGAACGCGCTTTGCTCAAGACCTGCAAACAGATAATGCTGTCGGACAGTCTCGTAAAGAGGGGAACCAGGCTCCATACCTGCAGAGTCTAGCACCCCCTTTTCGAATATTGAGGTGACCACGGGGCCGGTGCCGGCGTCAGGTCGGCAACAGTGCGTGCTCCTGAATCGCCCGCTTCTCGGTGCGACCGATCGTCAGCATGTCCCAGAACAACAACAAGATACCAATCGACATCATGCTGCCGAACACCATGCGCCAATGCATGGACTGCACGAACCAGGCTGACTGCTGCGCCTGAAAGTAACCACTCCAGGTCGAGCCTTCCAGCGCTCGCTCGATGAACGACTGATCGTAACCGGCGATCAGCAGTGCCATCGTCATGCCGACCATGCCGCCGTTTAACAGGCCCAGCGACCATTTCCATTTCCAGCCATTGTCAGCCAGACCGGCAGACATCCAGACGTTACCGCGTACCCGCTGCAGGGCCATGTAAATCATGGCGATGTTGATCGTCGCATAGGCGCCAAAAAACGCCAGGTGACCGTGCGACGATGTCCACTGCGTGCCGTGCGTGTACAGGTTGATCTGCGGCAGCGTGTGCATGAATCCCCAGACGCCCGCGCCGAAGAAATTGCCGAACGCATGAGCGATGAGCCATGCCAGTGCCGGATGGTTCGAACTTTTGAAGCCGTGGCGCCCCGAATCGTATACCGCGTGCACGACCATCGCGACCAGTGGGATCGGTTCGAGCGCCGAGAAGAAGCCACCGATCGACAGCCAGTATTCCGGTGTACCTATCCAGAAATAATGGTGCCCGAGGCCGAGT
>JBATID010000155.1:0-2650 GCA_049667545.1 Woeseiaceae bacterium | reverse complement strand
GTGCCAAGTACTGGTACGACGAAGAGCTTGCCAACGGCAAACGGCCGCACGGCAACTCAGTCAACCTGTACACGCCCAATGAGAAACTGGCAGACAGCGGCTTCGACGATTTCGCGCAAGCCTCCGGAATCGAACTCCTGGACGCGTTTATCTACAACACGTTTTACCTTGGCGAAAACGGAGCTCCGCTGGATGTACGCCTGGGTCGCCAGGTGATTAGCTGGGGTGAGAGTACGTTCATTCAAAACGGCGTTAACTCGGTTAATCCCGTCGACGTGTCTGCATTCCGGCGCCCGGGCGCTGAAATCAAGGAGGGCCTGCTGCCCGTTGCGATGTTAACGTTCGCTGCCGGCGTGACAGACGCACTGAGCATCGAGGCGTTTTACCAGCTCAAATGGGAAAAGACGGTCATAGACGGCTGCGGAACCTATTTTTCGACCGCGGATATTGCCGCCACGAGCTGTGACGTCGTCACGTTGCGGGGCAACTTCAGCGATCAATTCAACATGGCAAACGGCCTGTTCATCGCGCGTCAGCCTGACATCGAGCCGGACGACAGCGGCCAGTTCGGCATTGCATTTCGTTACTTCGCTGAGAAGCTTGCCGGCTCCGAATTCGGTTTTTACTACATGAACATTCACAGCCGCGTCCCCTACCTTGGCGGCTTCGCCTCGGCGAACGAATCGCTCGGCGGCCCGGCTAGAACACCTTTTATTCCGGGCGATCCGCTCGGCGGCAACCCGCAGTATTTCGCCGAATTTCCGGAAGACATCGAGCTGTTCGGCGTGAGCGTCGCGACCAATTTTGCAGGGTTCGCGGTATCGGGTGAAGTCAGCTATCGACCCGATTTCCCGTTACAGATCAATTCGACCGAAATTCTCCAGGGTGCCGTTGCCGAAGCTCCATGGTCGACCGTGTTGCCGCGAGTTCGCGCGGCTGGTCCAGGCGGCAGCGCCTCAGGTTACGACCTGCTGCCCGTGACACAGGCGCAGGTAACGCTCATACGCTTTTTTGACCAGGTCTTAGGCGCGAGCCGTCTGACTTTCGCCGCCGAGATAGGCGCCAACTGGGTTGGCGACCTGCCGGAACAATCGGTGCAACGCTATGGGCGTAACCCGACCTACGGTATGGGTTACTTCAATCCGATCCCACTGGCAGCATTGGGAGTGCCAATTCCAGGTGAATTCGTCACTTGCGAGGCAGGTAACGCTATCGCCGGCATCGCCCCACCCAACAGCAATGCCAGAAACTGCACCACCGACGGTTACGTAACAGATTCGTCCTGGGGCTACCGCGTACGCGCAGGCCTCACGTACAACGACGTGTTCGCCGGCATCAACCTGACGCCCAGTCTCGCGTGGTCCCACGACGTTGACGGTTACTCGCCGAACTCAAACTTTACTGAAGGCGCGAAAGCCCTGACGGTGAGCCTCGGAGCCGAATATCTAAATCGGTATACTGGTTCGCTGGCGTACACGGCATTCTCGGGCGGCGACTACAACACCGTCGAAGACCGGGATTTCCTGTCCCTGTCTGTCTCCGTCAGTTTCTGAATCGAATTCCAGGAGCAATAACATCATGAAAACATTTGCAAAACTCACCATCCTGGCTGCGCTTGGCCTGGTCGCGCAGAACGCCCTCGCGGACCTCACAGCGGAACAGGCTGCAAGCCTCGGCGGCGACAAACTTACGCCAATAGGCGCAGAACGCGCCGGTAACGCGGCAGGCACTATTCCAGCATGGACCGGTGGTCTGACAAAAATGCCGGCAGGCTATGTCGCAGGTGAACCGCTGGTTAACCCGTTTCCGAACGAGAAACCGCTGTTCACAATCACCGCGCAGAACTTCGAACAATATAAAGACAATCTTTCTGCCGGACAGATTGCGCTGCTGAAGCGTTATCCCGACACATTCCGCATGCCGGTCTACACGACCCACCGTACAGCGGCCTACCCCGCCGATATTTACGCAGCAATAAAGAAAGACGCGGTAACGGCGGCAACCACTGACGGCGGCAATGGGCTGACAAATGTCGACTCGTACTGCCCGTTCCCGATCCCGAAATCGGGCATTGAAGTGGTATGGAATCACGTGCTGCGTTATCGCGGCGGCAGCGTGAAACGCAGCTATACGCAGATTCCTGTGCAGTCAAGCGGCGCATTCAGCCCGGTGGTGTTTGAGGATCAGCTGACGTTTGCACAATATCTTACGGGTGCGCCAGCCAATCGCTTGTTCTACTACAAACAGGCCATCAAAGCGCCAGCTCGCCTCGAGGGTGACGTCTTGTTGGTGCATGAGAACATCAACCAGGTCGCCGACCCGCGTGACGCGTGGGTATACAACGCCGGGCAACGCCGTGTACGGCGCGCACCCGATGTTGCCTACGACGGGCCGGGTAATGCTTCCGATGGCCTGCGCACCGCTGATGACCTGGACATGTACAACGGCGCGCCTGATCGCTATGAATGGAAACTCGTCGGCAAGAAAGAGCTCTATATCCCCTACAATGCATTCAAGCTGGAGGACAAGAACCTCAAGTACAAAGACATCGTGCTTGCGGGTCACATGAACCCGGAATATTTGCGCTACGAGTTACACCGTGTCTGGGTTGTCGAAGCCACCTTGAAAGCAGGTCAACGCCATATTTATG
>JBATID010000154.1:0-4390 GCA_049667545.1 Woeseiaceae bacterium | reverse complement strand
TTTCGAGGCCGCCTTGTCGAGCGCTTCGCAAAACGGGTAGTCATAGCGTTCCGCCAGCACATCAACCATCTCCTGCGCCCAGCCCAGGTAATGTTTCGTGTGCACCCCAACGAGCTGGCCGTCTTGCAGGTCGCAGTCAATAGCGTGCTTTTCGACACGATGCCGGATCTCTCCCTTAGCCAGCTCGGCCAGGTCCCAGAGCAACCGGGCGCGCTCCAACCCGAATGCTTCTTCCAGCTCCAGAACGTCCTTGCGCTGACCGCTGCCAATCAGACCGCCGCAACGACCCGACGCACCGAAGCCAATACGCTCAGCTTCCAGCAAGACGACATCGAGACCTTTTTCCGCAAGGTTCAGCGCAGCGGAGAGGCCCGTGAATCCACCACCAATAACGCAAACGTCCGCCTGTTGCGCGCCCTGCAGCGAGCCCTGCTCGCGCATGTCGACCGCCGTTGCAGCGTAGTAGGTATCAGGGTGGCCGGATGGTAGTTTTGTCTCTTTCTGCATATTGCTTGCGTGTCACAGTTTTGATTGGTGCCCGACCGTGGGCGGGGTTCCATCTTGAGCTACTGTGATTCAGTTCACAAGCAAATTGCGGTGAATGCGCTATACCTGTAATGGAACAAAATTAGCCGACGAGGATCCGGGCCTATGCATGACAAGGGCAGCCATGATCGAGTAGTCCCAGTTCCCAATCTGCTGGACTACTTTCGGACGTCAATCGACACCGTCATTTCGGAACAGGGAGTCGACGTCAAGCCTGATGCGACGCACTACGTCGTTAATCTGCTGACATTGTTCTCGCGCTCTGAAGAACTTTATGATGATGACGGTGAGAATTTCGGCCTGAAGCCTCTTGCATTAATGATGGCCGATGCGGCCGACGCCCCCAGCGCCGAACAGCGCAACAATTCACTGCAGCGCATCGGCGACGTCGCATTGTTCGTCTCCGGTTTTTTTGCCAACAGCCTGGCCAGTCACTCAGTCGACATCGACTACTACATTCATATGGGCGGGTCTGCTTACAGCTCCCTTTCCGAGGAAGTGCGCCGTTCTTTTCGCGGCCGCGCTTTTGCCGGCACGTACCGCGAACTCGCCGCCAAGTTCCAGGTGCTGGTCGACGTGCTGAACGAGATGCGCGACCGGGAACGACGCGAGACCGACGTCGACTTGCTCCGCACCTATAGCGTGTGGCGCAAGACCGGCAGCCAGCGCGCCGAGAAGCTGCTGCGCCAGCACGGCGTAGTGCCCATGTCAGGCCGAAGGGTCCTGCGCCCGCATTAGGCTCGTCCTGCAGTCTGCTAGCTGCCGCGCATGCGGGTGATGAAGGCGTCGGCCTCTTCGATAGCAATCTGCATGTCGCGTATCAGCACATCAACCTGGCCTTCCAGCACCGCTGCCTGTCCACGCAACGCCGCCAGTGCCTGTGCGTTCAGGCTGTGTTTCAGAAACAGAACGTTGTCACTCAGGACCGCCATAACCGGGTCAACCCGGTCACGTGCCGTTTGCATACGCTCGCGCATCATCGCGAACTGCTTGCGTGCAAGGGCCAGCTTTTTTTGCTGGTCGGCTCGCAGTGCCGCGCTGCTATACAATTCGAGCTCGGATTCCCATTCGTCAAAAAGGTCCTCACTGACGCGATCGATATCGGCAAGATGCCCGTCGAGCTCTTCCGTCGAATCCCTTGACCGTTCAACCTGCTTGCTGAGTCGCTCGTATTTCTTTTCAAGCTCGCCGCCGTCGTAACCGATCAGCGAGCTGAGCTCTTCGTACGCGCTGACGAGTTCTTCGCGCGTTTCGGTTTGCGAATCCCGCGCATCTTCGACACGATCGACCAGAATATCGCGCTTATGTATGCCAACCTTCTCGAGCGCTGAATACTGCACCGACGCACAGCCGGTCAGTGCTAGCAGCGTGGCACAGGCCACAACCGTGCGCGCTATTTGCAGATAGCTGAAATTGTGTGTCATCGTTGTTGTCCGTGTCCCGAATATAGTTCTTACAATGCATCCATTAGTTACAAAAATCATACCGTTGATTCCCACCATACTCAAAAAGAAGCGCTCGTGGATGGCGATGATCGCACTCCTTGGTGTCGGCTATTTCGTAACCGGCGAGCCGAGCGCGGGCGTCGACTGGATGTGGAAAGAACCGCGCGACCTGCTGGTTGACCGAGTTGAAGCGGCGCGCGACAGCCAGCACGCTGCCGCCGATCAGTTCCAGGATGCGCTGACCGAGTTCAAGGCTGTTATGGGTCTTCAGGAAAACGACCTCGAGCGCCAGTACAAGAAACTCAATTCGGCGCACAAGCGCAGCCAGGCGGCGGCGGATGACATCAACAAGCGTGTCGATCGCGTGGTCAGCGCCAGCAACCGACTGCTGGACGAATGGCGCGACGAGCTTGACGATTACAACGATCCAAATCTGCGCCGCATTGCTGAGCAGCAGTTTGATCAGACCCGTGAACACGCGACGCGACTGATTGCATCGATGCGGCAGACCGAAGAGCGCATGCAGCCGGTGCTAGCCTTATTTCAGGACCAGGTCCTGTACCTCAAACACAACCTCAATCTCTCGGCCATTGCCGCACTCGAAGGTGAAGCAACGGCCATCGAGACCAATGTTGACGTACTGATCGCCGACATGAACCGTTCAATCGCCGAAGCCGACGCTTTCATCGCCGCCATCCTTGAGCGGGAACAGTCGTAACGTCTTCGCAGCCGAATCTGCCGCTACTTGAAGAACTTCGAAGCCATGCCGGCCAGGCCTGAAACACCGCCGACCGAGTCCAGCAAGTTGCCGCCTTTGCTGCTCTTGTCGATGAGGTCCGGCAATATCTGCGATAAACCGCTGCTGGCCTCTTCAGTGCCGATACCCAGTTTCCTGGCGAATGCTTCAATCTTGTCACTGCCAATCGCGTCCTGAATTTCGCTGGCCGATACGGCCTCATTGCCGCCATCACCGAGCCAGGATTTGGCTTTCGACGCCAGATCACCACCAGAGCCGGTAAATTTACCAACGATATCCCCAAGGTCGAATCCGCCACTGCCGCCTACCAGGTCGTCAAGAGCGGACGACGCCGCACCGCTGTCATTTGCGCCACCAATCTTGCTCATTATCAGCTCAGTCGCCAGACTTTTGATGTCCATAATATTTTCCTCAGAAGTAGTCAGTCGTAATGGCTCAATAGTTTAAGCGAGTAACACACCGTCAATTGTCAACTTTTGTGTCAGCAGCCGTTGCGCGCAACACTTGCTATGCTTGCCAGATGTCCGCACAAATCTATTTCGACCTCGACGGCACACTGACCGATCCCTATGAGGGCATCACCCGCTGCATCCTGTACGCGCTCGATGAGCTCGGCTTCCCGCATCCGGACGACGACTACCTGCACAGCTGCATCGGCCCGCCGCTGTACGACACGTTTCCGCAAATGGTTGGTGATGAGCTGACGCTGCGGGCCATCGATCTGTACCGCGAACGCTTCGTCGACGTCGGCTGGCAGGAGAACGTGCCCTATGACGGCATTAACAGCGTGCTGGCAACGATCGCCGCGGCCGGCCACACGCTGTTTGTCGCGACCAGTAAACCGCATCTTCAAGCCAAGCGAATTGTCGATCACTTCGGCATGGGTGAATACATCACGACCGTGTATGGCTGCGAACTCGATGGCACACGTGCCAACAAGGTGGATCTCCTGCAATACGCCAAGGCCGAGAACCCGGGCAGCGGTCAACGCGTGATGATTGGCGATCGTAAACACGACCTGATCGGCGCCATCGCCAACGACATGCGCCCGGTCGGCGTGTCTTATGGCTACGGTTCAATAGAAGAACTCAGCGATGCCGGTGCAGTTGCAATCGCGCATGCACCCGCGGAACTGCCAGCGGTTATATCTGCACTGCTGGACGCCTAGGACGCTAGCCCTCGCCCTCAAGCTCCGCCCAGATTGCGCGCACCCAGTCGCGTATTTGCAATGACTCCTGCCAGCGATCCGACAGCTCACGTTGATTACCGTCGGTTATAGCGTACGGCGGCGGACCGAGTTCGCACAGAAATACCAGTGTCGCGTCGGCTGCGGAGCGTTGTCGCCACGCACGCATGCCCTCGCGCCACCAGCCTTTGAATATCTCGACCCACTGCTGGTGCTGTGGAAAGCCGATCTGGATCTGCACCTGCTCGCGGCTGGCAACGCGGCCCTGGAAACAGTCGGAACGTCGCAAAACGGTGGAGATGTACTCCTGGTCTCTCGCAGGCACCGGCGCCCGCAGCTCCCGGTCGACTACAAAATGTGACAGGTCCGCACACAGCCGCATCTCCGGCACCAGGTCCATCAGCTGCAGCGTGAAATACAGGTCGTTCAACAAGCCGTCGCGATGCGTTTCGAACA
>JBATID010000153.1:0-3441 GCA_049667545.1 Woeseiaceae bacterium | reverse complement strand
AGTTTGACGAGCGCCGCCGGGCCCGAACCTGACAGTGCCGCCGTCAGGCTGACATATGCATCTTGACGAGGTCGGCAAGCGACCTCGCCTGCATTTTTTCCATGACGCGAGCGCGATGAATTTCAACGGTGCGCTGGCTGACCCCGAGTTCATAAGCAATGACTTTGTTCGGCTTGCCGGTGACGACCAGGTCGAAGACTTCACGCTCACGGTTCGTCAGGCGCTCGAGGCGGTGAGCGACCTCGGCATGATGTTGCTGAGCCTCGCGGCGTTCTTCATCCGTCGCCAGTGCTTCGCGGATTCTGTCCAGTAACTCCTGATCACGAAATGGTTTCTGGATAAAGTCGACGGCACCTTTCTGCATCGCTTCGACGGCCATTGGCACATCGCCGTGACCCGTGATGAATATGATCGGCAAGGTATTGCCGCGTTTGATCAACTCTTCCTGCAATTCGAGGCCACCAAGACCTGGCATTCGAATATCGAGTACCAGGCAGCCTGGCCGCTGCCCCGCGATCTTGTCGAGGAATTCGTCGGCAGAAGCGAAGATCTCGTGATTGAGATTCACAGAGTCCATCAACGCCTGCATGGCGAAGCGGATAGCGGCGTCATCATCGACGATGAAGACAGTGGGCGTAGAGTCGTTTTGCGGTGTCATTTGCGCTGATTGGACCAGAATGCCAAAAATAATGCGAATTTTTTGGGGTCAATCGAGGCGTTTGGTAAAGCGCAGCGTCGCGAGCAGCATGGCGACCAGCGTGAAGCCAATAAGATAGTAGAAATCCCCCTTAAGCTCGGTGAGGGCGGCGTCTCGCAGCATAATGCCGCGACTGAGCCGGATAAAGTGGGTATTGGGCAGCAGCTCACCGATAGCCTGGGCGAAGGGTGGCATGCCATCAAATGGAAACATGAAGCCCGACAGCAGGATCGAGGGCAGCAAGATGAAAACCATCATCTGCATGGCCTGAAACTGTGTTTTGGCGGCCGTGGAAATCAGCAATCCAAGCGCCAGGTTCGCCGCGATGAAGGTCGATGCCGCGAGCAGCAAATCGAGCGGATTGCCACGCATCGGTACTGCAAACAACAGTCGGCCGACGGCAAGGATCAGCACCAGCTGCAGCATGCCGATGACAATGTAGGGGATGACCTTGCCAATCATGAGTTCGGTGGAGCTCACGGGCGTGTTGATCAGTAGTTCGAGATTGCCGCGCTCCCGTTCTCGAACGATCGCCACCGAAGTGAACAAGATCATTGTCATCGTCAGGATCACGCCGAGCAGTCCCGGAATGATGTTGATCGGGCTGCGGCGCTCAGGGTTGAAGTAGGGGCGCACGGCGATCAGCTCTGCGCTGGCGGCGCTGCGTGGTGACGTGTCGAGGCGAAGCGGCATCCGCACCAGCTGGTTCGCGACGCCGAGAATCGTCGGGTCGCTGCCGTCAACCAGCAGCTGCACGGCTGGCTGTGAGCGGTTATTCACGCGGCGATCAAAATCTTCTGGAAGCACCACGCCGATGGACACTTCCCCGCGTCGCAGCAACGCCTGCAGCTCGGCAACCGTCTCGACGAAGGAGACAATATCAACGACCTGTGTCTGCCCGAGTTCACTGACGAATTGCCGGGACAGGTGTGTCCCCGCCTGGTCTGCGACGGCGGTCTTGAGATCTCTGACGTCCGTGTTAATCGCATAACCGAACAACAGCATCTGAATGACGGGCAGGCCAACGATCATGCCGAACGTCAGTCGGTCACGCCGCAGCTGGCGCAGCTCTTTCTTCACGATTGCAAGGATCCGGGACAGCGACTTCACCGGGCGTGTCCCGGATTCAGAGTGACCGCGACGAAGACGTCTTCCAGGGTGGCCCTTGATGGGGTAACGGTGGCGTCGATACCGTGTTTGTTGAGGGCCTTCTCGATGGATGCAACCGGGTCGACATTGTCCTTTGGGATCAGAACACGCAGCCGCACGCCAAGCTGCGTCACGCTGGCAACCTCGCGCAGCTCGTGAATGGCAGTCTGTGCGGCATACGGGTCATCCGCGACGACCTCAAGAATGTGCATGCCTGTCGCAGCCTGCAATTCCTGTGGCGTGCCGTCCGCTACTTTGACGCCGTGATCAAGGATCGCCAGGCGGTGGCAGCGCTCCGCTTCGTCCATGTAATGGGTCGAGACCAGTATCGTCGTGCCGCCGCCGGCGAGGCGAAACAGGTTGGACCAGAAATCGCGGCGACTCTGCGGATCCACCGCGCTGGTCGGTTCATCGAGCAGCAGGAGCTCCGGGTGATGCAGTACGGCGCAGGCGAGGGCGAGGCGCTGTCGCTGACCACCGCTTAAGGTGCTGGCCAACTGTTGACGCAGGTCCTTGAGGTCGTATTTCTGCCCCAGCTCTTCGATACGGGCAGTGCGTTCGGCGGCAGGGTAAGAGTAGATTTCCGCAATAAACTGCAGGTTCTCGAAGACGGTCATATCGCCAAACAGAGAGAATTTCTGGGTCATGTAGCCGATCTTTGGCTTCAACGCTTTCGCGTCGCCCGGTACCTCGTTATCGAGCACCGTTGCCGTGCCCTCGGTCGGGGTCAGGAGGCCGCAAAGCATCCGAATCGTCGTCGATTTCCCGGAGCCGTTGGGTCCAAGAAAGCCATAGATCTGGCCGCGGGGAACATTGAGATCGAGATTGCTGACGGCGCGCAGATCGCCGAACATCTTTGTCAGGCCGCGTGCCTCGATGGCGTAAGCGGACTGCATCAGTCAGCCTTGCTTTGCGGAAACTCAACTTCGACAGGTACGCCGTCCGGCAGGCGGTCACGCTGCTCGGCGATATCGATCTTGGCCCGGTAGCTGAGACGCGACCGGTCGCGCTCGGTCAGTGCGTAGTACGGCGTGAAGGCGGCGTCGTTCGAGACCCAGCGCACCCGCCCCCTGATGGGCGAGCTCAGGCCGTCGACATGGATCACGGCCGCGGTCCCAGTGGCCACGTGCACGCGCAGTTGTTCCGGCACAAAGACCCGCGCATACGGCTGTGCGCCGCTCAGCATGATGATGGCTGCCTGGCCGGCGGCCGGGCGCTCGCCCAGCTCGAACAAACGGCTGTCGACGATGCCGTCGACCGGGGCGCGCAGACTCAGGCGCTCCAGGTCAACGACCGCGCTTTCTCTACGGGCCGCCAGTTGTTGCAAAGCCTGCTCGGCCTGCGCGAGCTGTTCAACGGTCGTGCCAGCGAGCCCTTCCTGCAACTGTGCGAGGCGCAGCTTGCGGTTAGCATTTGCTGCGTCCCGCGCAACTTTTGCGAGATCGAGTGCATCATTCGACGCAAGGCCTTTGGCATGTATTTTTGTTATGCGATCGAACTCACTGCTGCGAAACGCGAGTTCCTGGGTTGCGCCCTCCAGATTGGCCCGCGCCGCCGCGATTTGTTCCTGGCGCGGACCGCGCAGCGCCTCGTCC
>JBATID010000152.1:0-4867 GCA_049667545.1 Woeseiaceae bacterium | reverse complement strand
GCCCGGTATAGCGCGCACCTGCGCCGAGGGCGGCGGGGCCCGGCGCTGCGGTTCATTGCGACGCGCGGCCTCGATTTGTGCCGCAAAATCGGCGGCGGCAGACGGCGGTGCCGTCTCGACAGCGGCGACGTCGTTCACAGCGGCTGCCGGCGTATCGTCCACAGAGCGGAACAACAGCCCCAGCAAGACGATGACGTTGATCGCGAGTAGTGCGCCCAGCAACATCAGCCAACGCGGCGCGCGCGGACGGCCATCACTGCTGGGTACCGTTGCAAACGCTGCCGGCGTCTGTTGCTGACGGTCCGTTTCCGATTTTTTCAGCGCGTCCAGAATAAAAGACATCGTTAATCCTGTGTAAGTCGTGGCGTGCCGTCGACAGCGAGCAGCGAGTTAATGACGATCTGTGTTTGCTGGCCGGCCACGCCGTCGACGCTCAGCCGGTGGTCACGCTGAAACCGCTGCACGAGCTGTTCGAGTTCGGCATCGTAAACATCCGATTCCGGGTTCGCGCTGGTGTATCGGGGATCGATTGCCGCAAGGCTTGCGCGCAGCCAGACGACGCTCTCGTTCCTCGCGCCGCGGCCAAGCGACACCGGCGTGCCGCCGGGTGGCCGCCACAGCAGCATGTACTGGCCAAACCATGAGTCCAGCAGGGCAGCGACCGGGTGTTCAACGAGAACACCACCGATTGACAGCTGCGCCATGTCGCCGCGGACAGCGGTCAACAACACTTCGTGGTCCTCACCAGCGTCGTCCACCAGCGTCAATATTGCGGGTCGATCCATCTGCTTGAGCCCGCTCCAGGAACCGCGCTGGTAGAGACAAACGAGCCCGGCCGCCTCTGCCTGCGAGCAGCCACTTTGTGCCGATGCCTGGTACTCCAGCCCCCAGGCTTCGAAAAGCGAGGTTAACGCACTGGCTGTCGTGGTCAGCGCCGAACCCACTCGCAGCTGTTCGTTCAATGCGGGTGTGTCCACGGCTGGTGTAGCTTGGTCGACTACGGACTCCGCAGCCGGCTCCGCCGCCTCGGGCTCGGCGGCCAGTTCATTGGCTTGTGGTTCGGCGGCAATGGCGGCGGCCGGCACGTCCACCAGGGCCTCTGGAGAGTTGCTCGCCGATTGCTGCGTGTAAGACCAGATGCTCGCCGCAATGATGGCAATGCCGACAACAGCAGTCGTCGCCAGGGCTGGCCGCAGCCAAACGGGCCGTTCCAGCTCGCCGCTGACCTCGGCAGCAGCGCGCCGGACGAGGCGGCTGTTGACGCGACGTGATTCCACGCTGTACGCGCCGAGCAAAGCGCGGTCACAGATCACGTTGATCAGGCGTGGCACGCCCTGGGAAAGACTGAAAACCGACTTCTTGGCACCGCTGTCGAATACTTCACCAAGCGCGCCTGCGACTTTTAGGCGGTGTTCGATGTACTGCGCGGTTTCCTGCCGCGTCAATGGTTCGAGGTGATAGCGTCCCGTGATACGTTGTGCCAGTTGGCGCAGGTCGTTGCGGGCTAACAGCTCACGTAGCTCCGGCTGGCCAATGAGTATGATCTGCAACAATTTTTGTTTGGCGGTTTCGAGATTCGTCAGCAGCCGTACCTGCTCGAGTACGGCGGGTGACAGGTTCTGGGCTTCATCAACGATAAGGATGGTGCGACGACCTTCCGAGTGGGCATCGAGGAGATGCCGATTGAGCGCATCCGTTTGTGCTTTGATGCTGCCGCGATTGTGGGTGACGTCGATATGCAGCTCTTCGCAGATCGTCGCCAGAAACTCGAGCACGGACAGCTGCGGATTGAGAACGACGGCAACATCGGCATTGTTGGGCATGCGATTCAGCAGCAGCGTTCGCACCAGCGTCGTTTTGCCGGTACCAACCTCGCCGGTCAGCTGGATGAAACCGCCACTTTCGGTCACGCCATAGACGAGATGAGCAAGCGCTTCGCCGTGCCGCGCGCTCATGAAGAGATAGCGCGGGTCAGGCGTTATTGAAAACGGTTTTTCGCGCAGTCCGAAAAATTCGGTGTACATAGTGTCTTGCCACAACCGGGGCCGAGCCCGATTCTACCCTAATCAATGGCGCTCCAGCGTGCTGGCCCGTTCAAGCGAATCGGTGCCGAAGCGATCGCGAATGGCATCGACAGTCTGATCGACGCGACCCACCGGCTCTGCGTTGTCGGCGGCGAACAGGTCCCCCTGCTGCACCGTTGCCAGATTGCTGCCGCCGACACCGAGCAGGCGGACGCGTGCGCCGGCATTGCGTTCCAGCCAGGTGTGCAACAAGTCACAGGCGATGGCATGGATCTGGTCGGTGCTGCTCGTCGGCGGTTTGATGCTGCGTTGGCGGGTACAGGTTGTGAAATCGGATTGCCGGATTTTCACCTGCACGGTACCAGCGCCCAGTCCGTGCTTGCGAAGCCTCGTGGTTGTGCGCTCTGCCAGTCGCAGCAGCTCACGCTCCATCGCGGCCCTGTCCACCAGGTCCATATCGAAGGTCTCCTCCGCGCTGATGGACTTTTCAGCGCGCGATGCGCGCACCGGACGCTCGTCAATACCTGCCGCGCGCTCGACAATACTCTGCGTGTAGCGACCAAAGATGGGAGTTAGCAGGCGCTCGGGCGCCGTACGCAGGTCGCGGACCGTGCGCACCTGAATAGCATCCAGGCGCTTGCGCGTCTGCGGCCCGATGCCGGGGATCACGGCAATGGGCAATGGATCCAGCCTGTTCGGATAGTCGGCCGGGTAAAGGACAGTGAGGCCGTCGGGCTTGTCGAGATCCGAGGCAATCTTCGCAACGAGTTTGTTTGCAGCGACGCCGACGGAGGCGCGCAGCGCGGTAGCGTCGAAGATGCGCTGTTTGACCTGCGCGGCAATCACCTCTGGTGAACCAAACAGGCTGATACTGGCGGTGACGTCGAGAAAAGCCTCGTCAAGCGAGAGCCCTTCAACCAGGGGCGTGAACTCGCGAAAAATGTTGAAAATGGCGGCCGAGGTCTGCTGGTAGTGCGACATGCGGACCTTTGCATGGCACAGGTGCGGACAGCGCCGACGTGCTTCGGCTATCGGCATGGCGGACCGGATGCCGAACACCCGCGCCTCGTAACTGGCAGCGGCCACGACACCGCGTTTCGAGCTGCCACCGACCACGACGGGTTTACCGCGCAGAGCCGGGTTGTCGCGCTGTTCGACCGACGCGTAAAAAGCGTCCATATCGACATGCAGGATGCTGCGCGCCGCCTGCGTCATCGCGCTACTGCCCGCGGACGACGATGAATCGCGCGAGCCATTCCAGTGGTATTGCGCTGTCGCCGAAAATTCGCAGTTCGTCGAGTGCGCCATGCAATAACTCATTGCAACGGCGTCGCGACTCGTCGACACCGAACAGAGCCGGGTACGTGGACTTTTGGTGGAGCTCGTCAGCCCCGGTGGCTTTGCCGATGATATGTGTCTCGCCTTCGACATCCAGAATGTCGTCTTTGATCTGGAAGGCAATGCCGATGGCGCGCGCAAACCGGTCCAGCGCCGTCACTTTCTCGGTGGCGAGGTCTTCACAGAGCAGACAGGCGGACATGATCGACGCGTGGATCAGGGCGCCGGTCTTGAGGGCGTACATGTGCTCGAGCTGCTCCCGGCCCAGCGACTTCCCTTCGGCCTCGAGATCGATCGACTGACCGCCGGTCATGCCGGTGGACCCGCAGGCATCGGCAACCAGCCGGACGAGCCTGACGATGCTGCCTGCCGGGGTACCCTCAAATCCGGCGAGTACTGCAAATGCCAGCGGCTGCAGCGCGTCGGCGGCGAGGATCGCCGTGGCTTCGTCAAATTCGATGTGCACCGTCGGTTTGCCGCGCCGTAGATCGTCATCGTCCATCGCCGGCAGATCATCGTGAATCAGTGAAAAGGCATGGATCAGTTCGATGGCCACGGCGGGCGCATCCAGCACCTGCACGTCGACTCCGAGGCACTCGCCCGTCGCGTAAACCAGCAATGGACGCACGCGCTTGCCGCCGTTGAAAACACCGTAGCGCATCGCCTCGTGCAGCCGCGCCGGATGCGTTGAGGCGCACGGCAGGGCCGCGTCCAGCCGCGCGTTAACGCGCTCGGTATAACTGGCAATACGTGCTTCGAATGTGTGCGGCAAGGCGCTCAACCTGCGTGTTTGGGACCACGTAGCGTACACGGAATTAAGCCGCCGTGCGCAGCGTGGCCTGGGCTATAATTCGCGTCCCCCATCCTGTAAACATGCAAAGGTCCAGAGCCATGCGGGCAGCCGCAATCGCGCAGCCAAACATCGCGCTCATCAAGTACTGGGGCAAGCGAGATGTCGATCGCAATTTGCCCGCGGTTGGCTCGATTTCGATTACCCTGCGCGAACTGTTTACCGAGATGCGCGTGCAGCTCGATGCGGGGTTGCCGCACGACGTGCTCGCCGTGAACGGCACGCCCGATACCGCATTGTTACCAAGGCTGAGCGCCTGCCTCGATCGTGTGCTGGGTGCCGGGCGTAGTCGCGCCCATATTGACAGCCGCTGCAACTTTCCGATTGCGGCCGGGCTGGCTTCATCGGCGTCGGCGTTTGCGGCACTGACTGTCGCCGCCGCTGCTGCCGGGGACAAATCATCAGAGCCAGCCGTGCTGGCATCGCTGGCGGGCCGTGCGTCCGGTTCGGCGGCGCGATCGCTGTACAGCGGCTTCGTAGAACTCGAGAATACGGCGGACGACATTGCGGTGCGCACGCTGCGTGATCCTGCGGAGTGGCCGTTGACGGTCGTTGTCGCGATCACTGCCAGCGGCCCGAAGTCGGTGGGGTCAACCCGGGCCATGGAGCTGAGTCGGCAAACATCGCCTTTTTATTCCAGCTGGATCGAGCAGCA
>JBATID010000151.1:0-2362 GCA_049667545.1 Woeseiaceae bacterium | reverse complement strand
GGCATCACCGCGAACATGCTGCTGCCCGGACGCATCGATACCGAGCGCGTTGCACAGCTCGATGCCGTCACTGCTGAAAAGCTCGGCATCACCCTCGACGCAGCGGTCGCAGCCGCACGCGCGACCATCCCGATGGGACGCTACGGCACGGTCGAGGAATTCGCAGCGGTGGGTGCGTTTCTTGTGAGCGAGCCCGCCAGTTACCTGACGGGCTCGCTGATCCGCTGCGATGGCGGCCTGGTCAAGGGCGTGTAACGCCTCCGTCCCTGTTCGACTCGGCTACGGCTTTTCTTCCTTGATGATCTTCAGCACGACTTCGCCGTCGGGCAGCTGCTCGGCGACAAAACCGACGCCTGCCTTGAAGTACTTGAACTCCGTGCCATCAGGTTCGTTGGCAATGAAGTCCTCGGTTTTCAGACACAGATCGTTGCAGTTGAATGTCGAGTCGTCGAATTCCACGACATAGCCATCCTCGTCGAAAATATCTGTCGCGAGTGACAACACGGCCCCGGCATCCTCGGCGTCACCCAGCGCGAACTCCTGGCGATAGACATCACCCACCATCGGATCACCCAGCATGATGATGCCGGCCTGCGCGCCCTCGACACCGGCGATGAAAGAGCCGTCGAGGTTTTCGAGATAACCATCTTCAAAGTTTTGCGAGATCTCGCCGAGGTACCAAACGTTGCAGTCATTATCGACGGCGTAATAGTCGTCTGTATACTCAATACGGTCACCGTCGGGGTTGCCATCCTTGTCGGGTAGACCTTCGTACACGGTGTCGCGCACGACAATGGTCTCAATGCCCTCAATCTCACGGGTCTCGTCGGTAACGGTTACAACGATGGTTTCCTCTTCGTCTTCTTCCTCGTTAACGAAGGTCGTGACGGTGCCAACAACTAACGGATAATATTCATTTCCTTCAGGACAACCGCCCGAAAAGTTCGCCGGATCGATCTCGGCGATATACGGACCTGCATCCGGCAGGCGTTCACACAAACTGTCGCGGCCTTCCGCCTGCTCCCAGCATTCACCCCAAGCGTCCCGATACTCCTCCTGCGCTTCGCGACGACACTCGCGCGTGTCCGCGGAATTCAGGCACTTCGCCGACTCCTCGTAGAAATCGTCGGTAACATCGGCGCGGCATGCCTTGTGCATCACCCGCGTTGTTTTGAAACAGGTCTGACTTTTCCCGTGATCACGATCCGCCCAGGTGGTCGCCGAGCTCATGCTGAGCAACAAACCAACCACCATGACTCCGGCACACCGTAACATCTGTACTTTCTCAATCTTCATATCGATTCTCCTCCCGGCAATGTCCGCAACCAGCGCCAGCTGCAGCGGCTTGTCTGATTAGACGCAGGCAGGACGAAAAAACGGTCGAGCGCGTCCGGAAATTGCATAGCGGCAGCGCGTTACAAGGCTGGTAGACTCTCGTTCGTGCTAAGCCTCACCAACATCACTCTGCGCCGGGGGCGCAAAGTGCTCGTCGAAAATGTCAGTTTCCAGGTGCATGCCGGGCAGCGAATGGGTCTGATTGGCGCGAATGGCAGCGGCAAGTCATCCTTGTTCGCCATGCTGCTCGGTGAGCTGGAACCCGATGACGGCGAACTGGGACGGCAACCCGACGACGTTTTCGCTCACGTCGCGCAGGAAAGCCCGCATGGCACTGGCTCCGCGGTTGATTACGTGATGGACGGCGACACTGAACTGCGTGAAGTCCAGGCCGCCATCGCAGCCAGTGAGGCGCAGGAGCACGGCAGCGCCCCGCACGCACTCTACGAGCGCATGGAGACCATTGACGGCTTCAGCGCTGAAGCACGGGCCGCCCGGCTGCTGCACGGATTGGGCTTCGCGGATAACGAGTTGCAGAAACCGGTCAACGCGTTTTCCGGTGGCTGGCGCATGCGCCTTAATCTGGCGCGAGCGCTCATGTGCCGCTCCGACATTCTGCTGCTTGACGAGCCCACCAATCACCTCGACCTGCCCGCCATCCTGTGGCTCGAGCGCTGGTTGCAGCGTTACGAGGGAATCTTGCTGGTCGTCTCGCATGACCGGGACTTTCTCGACGAGATCTGCACGCGCATCGCCCACATCGAAAATGAGGCAATTCAGCTGTTTACCGGCAACTACAGCCAGTTTGAAGCGCAGCGCGCCGAACAGCTCTCACAGCAGCAGGCCATGTTTGCCCGTCAGCAGAAAGACATCAAACATATTCAAAGCTCCGTGGATCGGTTTCGGTACAAAGCATCCAAAGCGCGCCAGGCCCAGAGCCGCCTGAAGATGCTCGAACGCATGCAGTTGATTGCCCCGGCACACGTCGATTCGCCGTTTCGGTTTCATTTTTTCGAGCCGAAGAAAC
>JBATID010000150.1:0-9193 GCA_049667545.1 Woeseiaceae bacterium | reverse complement strand
CTTGGCATCGCCGTGGCGTCGGAGAGCGCCATGGCGGCGGGTCTCGTTATGGGCATCATGATCATACCGCTGGTGTCGTCGTTATCCGATGATGCTATCAATGCCGTGCCGACGGCGATGCGCGACGGCGCTCTCGGGCTCGGTTCGACGCGCTCAGAGGCGATGAAAAAGGTGATTCTCCCCGCCGCATTACCCGGCATCGTCGGCGGCATCTTGTTAGCGGTATCCAGGGCTATCGGAGAAACGATGATCGTAGTGATGGCCGCTGGCCTCGCTGCCAATCTGACCGCAAATCCGTTCGCGGCGGTTACGACGGTGACGGTACAAATCGTCACCTTGCTTGTCGGCGATCAGGAATTTGACAGCGCCAAGACCCTGGCGGCATTCGCCCTTGGCCTGATGCTCTTTGTTGTCACCCTGTGCCTGAACGTGATTGGTTTGAGCGTTGTGCGCAAGTACCGCGAGCAATACGAGTGAGGCACGCCGGTGATTGATACGCGCACATCCCGACAGAAAGTCGAAGCCGGCCTGCGGCGTCGCCGTCGCAAGGAAGCATCCTTCAAGTTCATCGGTATGCTGGCGACGGCGGTGGGCGTAATCTTCCTCGGCGTGTTTTTCGCCAACCTGATTGGCAAGGGCGCTTCCGCGTTTGGCCAGACGTTCATGCAAATCGATGTCGAGCTGTCGGAGGCGGTGATCGCGCCCAATGGCAACATCGACCTGCAGTACGCGGACTTTGACAGCCTGGTGAGAACAGCGCTGCGCGAGGCGATTCCTGATGCCACGAGCCGCAGCGATCGGCGCGAGCTGTACCGGATCGTCAGTGTTGGCGCGAGCTATCAATTACGCGAACTGGTCGAGGCCAGGCCGCAACTGGTTGGCACGACGCAGACGCTCTGGGTGCCGGCATCCTCAAATGTCGACATGTTGATGAAGGGCAATATCGATGCCGACATCGATGAGGCGCTGCGGCCATTGTCCGACAAACAGATTGCATGGATCAGGATCTTCGAGGAGTCCGGCCGGCTGGATATGCGCTTCAACAAGGCGCTCTTCACCAATGGCGATTCGCGCGATCCGGAACTGGCGGGCATCAAGGGTGCGGTCATGGGGTCGCTGTACATGCTGCTCGTCACCGTCGCGCTGTCCTTTCCGATCGGGGTCTCGGCAGCGATTTACCTTGAGGAATTCGCGCCAAAATCACGCTGGTCGGATCTGATCGAAGTCAATATCAACAACCTGGCCGCCGTGCCGTCGATCGTTTTCGGCTTGCTGGGTCTGGCCGTGTTTATCAACTGGGTGGCGCTGCCGCGATCCGCACCGCTCGTAGGCGGTCTCGTGCTGACGTTGTTAACGCTGCCGGTGATCATTATCGCTTCAAGGGCCGCAATCCAGGCCGTGCCGCCCTCGATTCGCGAGGCGGCGCTGGGTTTGGGGGCGTCACAGATGCAGGTCGTGTTTCATCATGTTCTGCCGCTGGCATTGCCCGGCATGTTGACCGGCACCATTATCGGCATGAGTCGTGCGCTCGGTGAATCGGCGCCGCTGCTGATGATCGGCATGGTGGCTTTTATCGTCGACGTGCCAGGCAGCTTCACCGATCCGGCGACAGCGCTGCCCGTGCAAATTTATCTTTGGGCCGACAGCCCGGAGCGCGCCTTCGCGGAGAGAACCTCGGCCGCGATCATCGTACTGCTCGGATTTTTGCTCGTCATGAATCTTGCAGCGGTCATTCTGCGCAAACGTATGGAGCGCAAATGGTAATCGTAGTGTTTGAGCTATGAGGACACCTGTATGACAATGACTGCTATGACTGAAGCCACGACAGACAACTTGCCAGAATCACCCGCATCCGAACGGGAACAGACACGGTCGGACGCGGGCCGTGTTCTGCCCGGATTCGACGGGCAGCGTACGGCCTTAGGGAAGACGGTCGGAACGATCACCAGCGAAAATCCTTTCATGGTGGCCGAGAACGTCAACGTGTACTACGGCGACAACCACGCTATACAGAATGTATCGCTCGAAATCGGCAAGAAAGAGGTTATCGCATTAATCGGCCCGTCGGGTTGTGGCAAGTCGACGTTTTTGCGTTGTCTGAATCGTATGAACGACACGATCGAATCTGCGCGTGTGACGGGCAGGATCACCCTCGACGGCAACGATATCTATCGCAAGGAGCAGGACCCGGTGGCGCTGCGGGCGATGGTCGGCATGGTGTTCCAGAAACCGAATCCATTTCCCAAGAGTATTTACGATAATGTCGCTTACGGGCCGCGCATTCACGGTCTTGCCGCCGATCGGGCAGAGCTAGATAGCATTGTGCACACCAGCCTCACGCGCGCCGGGCTGCTGAACGAAGTGAAAGACCGGCTCGACGAACCGGGTACCAGCCTGTCGGGTGGTCAGCAGCAAAGGCTTTGCATAGCGCGCACGATCGCTGTGAACCCCGAAGTCATTTTGATGGACGAGCCGTGCTCGGCGCTGGATCCGATTGCGACGGCGCGCATCGAGGATCTCATGGACGAACTTTGTGAGGACTACGCCATCGTTATCGTGACGCACTCGATGCAGCAGGCGGCCCGGGTATCACGCCGCGTTGCCTATTTTCATTTGGGCTTGCTCGTCGAGGTCGATGATACGGACACGATATTCACTAATCCGCAGCACAAGCTCACCGAAGATTACATCACCGGCCGGATTGGCTAGACCGTCAAGGGTTGTTCGCCAGGAAATCCGCAAAGCGTTTTTCGGAAAAACCGACAGCGAGCAGCGTCTCTGATTCCAGGATCGGTCGCTTCAACAGTGTCGGCTGCTCAACTATCAGCGCGAACGCGCGGTCGATGTTGATTCCGGCGCGGTCGACTTCCGGGATCTTGCGCCAGGTCAGGCTCTGGCGGTTAAGGAGTTTCTCCCATTCGACGCGGCTTGCCCAGCGATCGAGCATCTGGATATCAAGCCCGTCATCCCGAACGTCGTGAAAACGAAAATCAATGTCTTTTTCTGCTAGGAATTTGCGGGCTTTCCGGCAGGTGTCGCAGCTCTTCAGTCCAAATACGGTCAGCATGGCTTCTTAGTCCAGGTTCCTTAAGAGTTCGTTCAATCCGGTTTTAGCACGCGTCTTTGCATCGACCTGCTTCACGATAACGGCGCAGTACAAGGAGTACTTGCCGTCAGTGGAGGGTAGATTACCAGAGACGACTACGGAGCCAGCAGGAATACGTCCGTAACTGATCTCCTCTGTTTCGCGGTTATAGATGCGAGTGCTCTGGCCGAGATAGACGCCCATGGAAATAACCGAGCCCTGCTCAACGATGACGCCTTCCACAACTTCGGAGCGGGCCCCGATAAAACAGTCGTCTTCGATGATCGTCGGTCCTGCCTGCACGGGTTCGAGTACGCCGCCGATACCGACGCCGCCCGAAAGATGCACGTTTTTGCCAATTTGCGCACAGCTGCCGACCGTCGCCCACGTATCAACCATCGTACCGCTGTCGACGTACGCGCCGATATTTACGTAACTTGGCATCAACACGACATCGGGTGCAACATAAGCGCCCTGGCGCACGATCGCATCGGGCACAACGCGCACGCCAGCAGCCGCGAATTGCGCGGCTGTGTAGTCGGCATATTTCATCGGCACTTTGTCGTAGAAACGACTGTGGCCGCCCTCAATGACCTCGTTGTCACGCAGGGCGAAGCTCAGTAGCACGGCCTTTTTCAGCCACTGGTTAACGTGCCATCCATCGCTGGTTTTTTCGGCGACGCGCGCAGCGCCGGAATCGAGCATCGCGATAGCGTCACCGACTGCCGCTTCGACCAATGGCCTGTCGTCAAAGCCCTGTGCCCGGCCGTCAAAAGCATCGCTGATTATCTTCTCAAGTTCCTGCATGATTATCCTGGTGGTTGTTTCGGACAGTTGTCCAGTCGCTCAAGCAAAGCGTCTTTCAGCTTTGCCAGCGCCTGCTCGTCGAGTGCTTCGCCGGATTCGTCGCAGACGTAAAAGACGTCCTCGGCCTTTTCGCCAATGGTCATTATCTTGGCAGTTTCGATATCTACACCTTGCTCGATGAACACCTGTCCGACCGTGCTGAGCAGGCCCGGCCGGTCGGCTGCGACCAGCTCCAGGACCGTGTTGTTGCTGGATGTCCCCGGGCTGAATTCGACACTGGTACGCGTTGTGAACATCCGCGCCTGCCGCGGCACGGTGCGAGTGACGCGCACTACGTTGTCATCGTAAGCTGTTAAAACGCGCGTCAACGAGCGACGAATTTTGTTCATGCGCGACTCGTCCATCTCGACTCGATCATCGAGTTCCATGAACACGAAAGAGTCGATGCTGTGGTCTTTTTCCAGCGGCACGATGCGCGCGTCGACGATGGTCATGCCGAGCTCGTCGAGGACGGCGGTCGCATGCGCAAATGTGCGCTTGCTGCGCGGCGTATAGAGCGCCGCCTCGATGCCGTCGCCGTTTGCCCGCCGGCGTACGTCAACCAGCCCGACTTCGCAATTTGTGTCCGAGTCAGCCAGCCACTCGGTGTGCCATGCGATTTCAGCGCTGCGATGGCGCAGGAAGTAGTTCGCGTTCATCAGCTGCCAGACTTCGTCGATACGCTCGTCGCTAATGCCATTCGCACGCAGCACTTCGCGCGCTTTGGCCTGTTTCTCGAGAATCAGTTGCTCCCGATCGAGCGGATTACCCAGGCCGCGCCGCAAAGCCCGCTGCGTAAGCTCGTACAGGTCACGGAACAGCTGTGCTTTCCAGGAATTCCATAACTTCGGATCGGTGCCGCGCACGTCTGCCACCGTCAGTACGTACAGGTAGTCGAGATGCAGCGGATCGCCGACCAGTGCGGCGAATTCGTTGATCACTTCCGGGTCGCCGATGTCTTTCTTCTGCGCCGTCGACGATAACGCGAGGTGGTTTTTCACCAGCCACGCAACGATGCCGGCTTCATATTTACTGAGGCCATGTTCGAGGCAGAATGCGCGTGCGTCGACAGCGCCGAGTTCAGAATGATCGCCACCGCGACCTTTTGCGATATCGTGGAACAGACCTCCGAGATAGGCGATCTCGGGCTGCTCGAGGGACTGCATGATCTCACTGCAGTGCGGAAACTCTTCGTCGAATTTTGACAGCACGAAGCGCCGCAGATTGCTGACCACAAACAGGGTGTGTTCATCGACCGTGTAGGCATGGAACAGGTCGTACTGCATGCGACCAACGATGCGGCCGAACGCGGGTATATAGAGGCCCAGCACGCCGTACAGATTCATGCGGCGTAATGCGTGGGTTACACCCTCGGGCGCACGCAGAATGCTCAGAAATAACCGGTGATTACGCGGGTGCTGGCGAAATTCGTCGTCGATCAGGTGCAGACTGCGGCGAATCAGGGCGACGGTGTAGGCGCTGACGCCACGAATATCCTGGTTTCGTTGCAGCACCAGGAATAACTCCAGCAGGGCAGAGGGGTCGTTAATGAAGACCCGGTCATTAACCGTCTGCAAAAAACCGTTCTTGACCTGGAAATGTTCATCAAGCGGCTCGGGCGCTGCGCCGGGATCCATAAGGATGGCCTCTTCGAACAGCTGCAGCAGCATCTCGTTGAGTCGACTGAGATCCATCACCGTGCGGTAGTAGCGCTGCATCAGCTGCTCGACCGCCAGGGTGTAGGTCGCGTCCTCGTAGCCCATGAGATGCGCCAGTTTTATCTGGTGATCGAACAGCAGCCGGTCTTCCCGCCGCCCCGTGATGACGTGCAGCGCAAAGCGGATTCGCCAGAGGAATGCCTGGCCATCTTCCAGGCGCCGCAACTGACCGCGCGTCAGGAACTTGTGCTCGATGAGTTCTGCCAGGCTGGCTACGCCGAAATGCCGCTTGGCGACCCAGCCGATCATCTGGATGTCCCGTAAACCTCCGGGGCTGCCTTTTACATTGGGCTCCAGGTTATAGGCGGTGTCGTGGTAGCGATGGTGACGCGCAATTTGCTCTTTGCGTTTTTCTGCAAAAAACTCCGTCGATGGCCAGATGTTGTCCGGGGCCGTCACTCGCAGCATCTCCTCAAAGAGCGCGGCTGGCCCCGCGAGACGGCGCGCCTCCATGAGCGTTGTAGCTACGGTGAGGTCGGCGGTCGCCTGTTCGAGGCACTGTCCGACGGTCCGCACGCTATGACCGATCTCGAGTCCGATGTCCCAAAGCGCCGTGACGAAAGCGCCCAGCCCTTCCTCCTGGTTTTTCGGCAGGTCGTCCGGCAGCAGCAGCATGACGTCAATATCGGAATACGGGTGCAACTCACCGCGCCCATAGCCCCCGACGGCGATCAGCGCCGCGCCTGGCGCATCGACGTGATGCTGCCAGAGCTCGACCAGGGCCTCGTCGATAACCGCGGCCCGCGCGTGCACGAGCTCTACAACATCGCCGCCGGCTTCGAAACGTGCCTGGAGATCCTTCGCCGAGGCCGCCAGCCGCGCGCGAATTTCGGCGTAAGTTACCGATTTTTCAGCGATCGTTTGAACCAAGGGTCAGGACCTCGAAGCCGTTAGCGGTGATCAATACGGTGTGTTCCCATTGTGCAGACAAGCTGTGGTCCTTGGTTACCACGGTCCAGCCGTCGGGCAACAGTTTCACGTTGGCTTTGCCGGCATTGACCATCGGTTCGACCGTCAGCGTCATGCCTTCGCGCAGTTCCATGCCCGTGCCTGGTTTGCCGTAGTGCAAGACCTGCGGGTCCTCGTGAAATTGCCGGCCAATACCGTGCCCGCAGTATTCGCGTACGATCGCAAAGCGGTTAGCTTCGACGTGCTGTTGCACGGCAGCGCCGACATCGCCCAGGAACTTGCCGGGCGCCAGCTCACGAATGCCTAACCACATGCTTTCAAAGGCAATATCTGACAATCGCTGTGCCTGGATGGTGGGCGCGCCGACGAAAAACATGCGACTGGTGTCGCCGTGAAAGCCATCCTTGATGACCGTGATATCGATATTGATGGCATCGCCGGCTTTGAGTGTCTTGTCCCCGGGAATACCGTGGCAGACCACGTGGTTAACCGAGGTGCAGATGGACTTGGGGAAGCCGCGATAATTCAGCGGCGCCGGGATCGCATCCTGCACTTTGGTAATGTAGTCATGGCAGATCCGGTCCAGCTCGTTGGTCGTGACCCCCGGTTTGACATAATCCCCGATCATGTCCAGCACGTCAGCCGCCAGGCGGCCTGCAATCCGCATTTTGGCTATTTCTGCCTCGTTCTTGATCGTTACTGTCATGTTTTCACACTACTTCCTTAAGGGATGCCGCACCGTGCCCGGAGGTCCGGAGTGGGGCCGATGCCGTGGGTGGTCGTGAAATTCCCGCAATTCCGCGTTGTTGGGCGGGATCGGCTATGGTATAAAGCGCGCGCCGCAGTAGCAACTAGCGGCAAAAACTACACACGCATACCGTCACATTCCGCAGGGTGCCCCACCAAAAAAGGGGTTGCGGCATGGGGTATGCGGAGGCCTAACCCGGAGATATTGAAATGGCAGACGTAACCATGCGCCAGATGCTAGAGGCTGGCGTGCATTTTGGTCATCAGACCCGTTACTGGAACCCGAAGATGGCACCGTTCATCTTTGGCGAGCGTAACAAGATCCACATCATCAACCTCGAAAAGAGCTTGCCGTTGGCGCGAGAGGCGCACGCGTTTATCAAAGCGACTGTCGCAGACGGTGGCGCCGTGCTGTTTGTTGGCACCAAGCGCGCTGCTCGTGAGGCCATTCAAACGCACGCCGCTCGCTGCGAGATGCCGTTCGTCAGTCAACGCTGGCTCGGTGGCATGCTCACCAACTACAAGACCATTCGCCAGTCGGTCAAGCGCCTGACGACGCTGGAGACGATGTCTGAAGAGGGCGGCTTCGACGGCCTCACCAAGAAAGAAGTGCTCGGTCTCACGCGAGAGCAGGAGAAGCTTGAGCGCAGCCTTGGCGGCATCAAGAAAATGCGCGCCCTGCCGGATGCACTGTTCGTCGTCGACGTTGATCACGAAGATATCGCGATCCGCGAAGCCAACAAGCTCGGCATCCCGGTCGTTGCTATCGTCGACACGAATTGCTCGCCTGATGGCGTCGACTATGTCATTCCAGGCAACGACGACGCGATGCGGGCCATCGAACTCTATGCGGCAATGATCGCGGACTCGGTGCTCGACGGCAAAGCATCGATCCCGCAGGTTGCACTGGGCGAGGACGACTTCGTCGAGCTTGATGAAGATGGCAAGCCGAAGAAGGCGCGAGCCAAGAAGGCAGGGAGAAAGAAGACCTCCAAAAAGACAGCCGCAAAGAAAGCCACAGTGAAAAAGAAAGCGCCGGCAAAAAAAGTGGTTGCGGACGAGGCTGCGCCTAAAGCCAAAACGGACGAAGCTGCGCCCAAAGCTGAAGCGGACGAGGCTGCACCAAAAGCTAAAGCGGACGAGGCTGCACCAAAAGCTAAAGCGGACGAGGCTGAGCCCAAAGCTAAATCGGACGAGGCTGCGCCAAAGGCGGCAAAGAAAGTTGCCAAGAAGGCCAAGTCGGACGATGCCGAGGCTCCACCGGTGGAGAAGAAACCTGTCGAGGCTGCCAAGGCGCAGGACGATGCCAAAGCCGATGCGGACAAGGCGGAGGATTAAGCAATGACAATCACAGCATCGATGGTGAAAGAGCTGCGCGAGCGCACGGGTGCCGGCATGATGGAGTGCAAGAAGGCGCTGGTCGAAACCGGCGGAGATCTTGATGCTGCTGCCGAGGAACTACGCAAGTCTGGCCAGGCGAAAGCGGACAAGAAAGCGGGCCGCGTCGCCGCCGACGGTCGCGTCGTTGTCAAATCGACAGGTGGGCAAACGGTTGTTGCGGAAATCAACTCCGAGACAGACTTTGTCGCCAAGGACGAAAATTTCATTGGCTTCGCCGAGGCGGTTGCTGCTGCGGCACTGAGTTCCGGCGTGACGGATGTCGCTGAGTTGGCGGCACAGTCGATCGCTGCCAACACTACGGTTGAAGCGGCACGTACGGAACTGGTTACGAAAGTCGGCGAGAACATCTCGGTGCGGCGAGTTGCTATCCTCAAAGGCGACGGACCTATCGGGCACTACACGCACGGCGCGCGTATCGGTGCGGTGGTTGTTCTCGAGGGCGGCGATGAGACGCTGGCGCACGATATCGCCATGCACGTTGCGGCAA